>SKLG01000419.1 GCA_007123335.1 Anaerolineae bacterium
ACTGACGATGCCAGCGATATCGTCTCGCGCCACTTTTATCGGCAGATCGACAGCGAAGAGGACATGGACAAGATCGCCATGCCGGTGATCACCCAGGATGTCGCGGCCAGTGAGGCCAACTATGCGGCATTGAACAAAGCCATCGGCGACATTGTGCGGGTGGAGATGCGCGGCGCGCCCGGTTTCTGGTTCGCGCCATGGGACGAGCTGATCCGTTGGTGGGGCGTGGAACAGGCCATGACCGATCTGGTGTTGCGCCCCGAGCTGGTGCACGCGGCGATGGAGCGCCTGACGGCGGCCTATCTATCGCGCCTCGATCAGTACGAGGCCCAGGGGCTGCTGTCGCTGAACAACACCAACGTCCGCATTGGCTCGGGCGGTTACGGCTACTCCGACGAGCTGCCGCAACCCGATTTCGACGCCGAGCAGGTGCGCCCCATCGACCTTTGGGGCTGCGGCACGGCGCAGATCTTTGGCGCAGTGTCGCCGGCCATGCACGAGGAGTTTGCCCTGCAATACGAGCGGCGCTGGATGTCTCGTTTTGGCCTGAACTATTACGGCTGCTGTGAGCCCTTGCATCTCAAGGTAGAGATGTTGCGCAGCGTGCCGCGACTGCGCAAGCTTTCCATGAGCCCGTGGATCGACCTCGACATGGCGGTGCAGAACGTGGGCGACGAGTTTGTCTTTTCCCACAAGCCCAACCCGGCGGTTTTCGCCGAGGACGTCTGGAACCCGGCCAAGGCGCGGCAGATGTTGGAAGAGGTGTTGGCGCGCACCCGGGAATGTCGTGTTGAGGTGATCATGAAGGACATTAGCACGGTGCGGTACGAGCCGCAGCGGTTATGGGCGTGGAGCGAGATGGCGCAAGAGGTGACAGCAGAGTACGCATGAGCGAAGGACATCCTATGCCAAAGCAGCAGAAACCCAACGTCATCCTCATCATCACCGACGACCAGGGATACGGCGACCTGGGCTGCACCGGCAACCCCTGGGTGCAGACGCCCCACATCGATGCCTTGCACGACGTCTCCTTCCGGCTGGCTGACTTTCACGTCTCGCCTCTGTGCACGCCCACTCGCGGCGCGCTAATGACCGGACGACGCCCCACCCGCAACGGCGCCTGGGCCACCTGCTGGGGTCGCTCCATCCTGCGCAAGAGCGAGCTGACCATGGCCGACGTATTCCGCCACAATGGCTATCGCACGGCCATGTTCGGCAAATGGCACCTAGGCGACAACTATCCCTATCGACCCTTTGATCGCGGCTTTGAGCATGTGGTCGCCCACAGGGGCGGCGGCGTGGGCCAGACGCCCGATTTCTGGGGGAACAACTATTTCGACGATACCTACTTTCACAACGGTGCGCCGGTGGCCCATAGTGGCTACTGCACCGACGTCTGGTTCGACGAGGCGCTGCGCTTTATCGAGAGCCACCAGGACGAGCCCTTTTTCGCCTATATCTCTACCAACGCCCCGCACAGCCCTTATCTGGTGGAGGAACGCTACAAGCAGCCCTATGCCGGGAATCCCGACATTCCCGAGCCGGCGTTCTATGGCATGATCACCAACATCGACGAGAATGTGGGTCGCCTGCGCCATCGGCTGGAGGAGATGAATCTGGCTGAGAACACCATCCTCATCTTTATGACCGATAACGGCAGCTCCGGCGGCTGCACCCTGGAAGGCGACGAGTTTGTGCAGCAAGGCTATAACGCCGGCATGCGCGGCAAAAAGGGCTCTTACTACGACGGCGGCCATCGGGTGCCTTTCTTTATCCACTGGCCGGCTGGCGGGATGGTGGAAGGATGTGACATCGACGAACTGACCCTGCATATCGACCTCCTGCCCACCTTCATCGATCTATGCGACCTTGATCTGCCGCGCGACGTGGCCTTTGACGGCGTGAGTTTGGCGCCGTTGCTGCGAGACCAAGCTGGCGTCGGGTATGATCCAGCCGATTTCACCGATCGCGCCCATTTCGTCCAGTACCGGCAAAGCACTGAGCCCCCGGAAAAGTGGACCAACGCCGTCATGACCCGACGTTGGCGGCTGATCAGGGGGCGCGAGCTGTACGACATGGCGGCGGACCCCGGCCAGCGGCGCGACGTCGCCGCCGAGAGCCCGGACGTCGTCGCCCGCCTGCGCCAGGCCCATGAGGACTGGTGGGCGGAGATCGAGCCAGGGCTGAGCGACTACTGCCCCATCTCCATCGGCAGCGACGCCGAGAATCCCACGCGCCTCGACGCCATGGACGTCATGGGCGACGTGGCCTGGCATCAGACGCACATCGTCCTGGCCCAAAAGAGCACCGGGCGCTGGACGGTGGATGTGGAGCGACCTGGCCGATACCGCTTTGCGCTGCGGCGGTGGCCCGAGGAGCTGGATCTGCCCATCGACGAGGGCGTCTCGCCCGAGGAGGCGCGGCGGCATATCTATGCTACGGAGGAGGGCGATTGTAACACCATCGAGCCCACCCGGGCGATGCTCTGTCTGTTCGCCCAGGATGCAGAAGCAGGTGCCGGGCACCTTCTGAGGTGCCCGGCACCTGGAAGGTACATCCTTCCCGTTCACAAAGGCGAGCGTGAGGTAACGTTCGAGTTCCGGGTGGAGCAGACCGGCGTGACCGAGCTGGAGGCCTGGTTCCTCGACGACGATGGAGAGGCCAGGGGAGCCTACTATGTCTACGTCCAGCGCCTGGGCGATTGAGCCATGGTGCATGGCCACCGGCGCCCAATGGTGCATCACCATAATCTATGTAAAAGCTATTCGGCGAACCTACCTGATGGTTGAGGAGACGACGCTGTGACCGATATCAAGACACAGAAAAGCCAATGGGAAGAGCTCGTCCTCGGTCCGGTGTTGCGTCGCTTCCCGGAGCGTAGCGCAAACGGCGGCGAGTTCGCTACGACGTGGGGCGAGCCGGTGGAGCGACTCTACACGCCCGAGGAGGTCGAGGTCGACTATGGCCACGATCTGGGGTTCCCCGGTCAGTATCCCTTTACCCGAGGCGTACAGCCGACCATGTATCGGGGGCGGCTGTGGACCATGCGCCAGTACGCGGGCTATGCCACCGCTGCCGAATCCAACGCCCGCTATAAATACCTGTTGGAGCAGGGTCAGACCGGCCTCTCGGTGGCGTTCGACCTGCCCACCCAGATCGGCTACGACGCCAATCACCCCCTGGCCGAGGGTGAGGTGGGCAAGGTGGGCGTGTCGATCTCTTCCATCGAGGACATGCGCACGCTGTTCGACGGCATCCCCCTGGAAAAGGTCAGCGTGTCGATGACGATCAACGCGCCGGCGGCGGTGCTGCTGGCCATGGTCGTCGCCGTCGCCGAGGAGCAGGGCGTCGCCGCCAAGGCGCTGCGGGGCACGATTCAGAACGACATCCTCAAGGAATACATCGCCCGGGGCACCTTTATCTATCCGCCCAAACCCTCCATGCGCCTGGTCACCGATGCCATCTCTTACTGTACAGCCGAGATGCCCCAGTGGAACGCCATCAGCATCAGCGGCTATCACATGCGCGAGGCGGGCTGCGACGCCGTGCAAGAGGTGGCCTTTACCATGGCCAACGCCATCGCCTATGTCGACGCGGCGCTGGCCACTGGGCAGGAGATCGACGATTTTGCCGGCAGCCTCTCCTTCTTTTTCGCCGCCCACAACAACCTGCTGGAAGAAGTGAGCAAGTTCCGCGCCGCCCGACGGCTGTGGGCGCGATTGGTGATGGAGCGTTTTGGTGCCAAGAACCCCGCCTCGGCGCGGCTGCGCTTTCACACCCAGACCGCCGGGTGCACCCTCACCGCGCAACAGCCGGATAACAACATTGTCCGGGTGGCGATCCAGGCGTTGTCAGCAGTATTGGGCGGCACACAGAGCCTGCACACCAACTCTAAAGACGAGGCGCTCTGGCTGCCCACGGAGCAGTCGGTACAGACGGCGCTGCGCACCCAACAGATCATCGCCCACGAGAGCGGGGTGACCGATACCATCGATCCGTTGGCGGGCAGCTATTATGTAGAATGGCTGACCGATCGCATCGAGGCCGAAGCTCAGGCGTATATCCAACGCATCGATGATTTGGGCGGGGCCATCGCCGCCATTGAGACCGGCTATGTGCAACGCGCCATCCAGGAGAGCGCCTATCGCACGCAACGCGCCATCGATCGTGGAGAGCAGATCGTCGTTGGCGTAAACAGCTACCGCTCCGAGGGCGAGATCGAGCTCCCGCGGTTGGTTTTGGATCCCCTGGGCGAGCAAGCGCAACGCGATTGCCTGGCCAGACTACGCGGCAGACGCGACGAGGATGCTGTGCAGCGCCAATTGGCGCGTGTTCGCGAGGCGGCACAGGGTAACGACAACCTCATGCCGATCTTGATCGACGCGGTCAAGGCCGAGGCTACTCTGGGCGAGATTTGCGACGCATTGCGCGAGGTGTTTGGCGAATATCAGCAGGTAACCACTATCTGATCCGTGGGTCTCAGACGAGGAGCATCATGACGACCATCGACCATATCGGCATCGCGGTTCACGATATCCAGGCTGCGGCGCGACTCTACACCGAGGGGCTCGGATTGTCGCTGGATCATATCGAGGATGTAACCGCCCAAGGCGTGCGCGCCGCGAGTATTACTGTCGGCGAGTCGAGCATAGAATTGCTGGAACCTCTAGGGGAGCAGAGCCCTATCGCGGGCTTTTTGGAGAAGCGGGGCGAGGGTATCCATCACATCTCGCTGCGGGTGGCCGACATCCGCGCCGCCATGGCAGCGCTCAAAGCGCAAGGCGCCCGTCTATTGCAGGAAGAGCCGGTACGAGGCGTGGGCGGCGCGTTGGTGGCCTTTGTACATCCGCGCAGCGCCAATGGCGTTCTGTTGGAACTCAGCCAGCCTGGCGAAATAGGCGACAAGGAAATGGGAGAAGGCGCATGACGACTATTCGCGTGCTCATCGCCAAGCCTGGCCTGGACGGGCATGATCGTGGGGCCAAGGTCATCGCCCGCGCGCTGCGCGACGCCGGCATGGAGGTGGTCTATACCGGTCTACGCCAGACGCCCGAGATGATCGTCGAGGCCGCGCTGCAAGAGGATGTGGATGTCATCGGATTGAGCATTCTCTCCGGGGCGCATATGACTCTGGTGCCGCGCATCCTGACGCTGCTGCGTGAGCAAGGCATGGAGGACGTCGCCGTGCTGGTCGGCGGGATCGTGCCCAAGGAAGACGCCAGCGCGCTGCTGGATCTGGGCGTGCGCGGCGTCTTTGGACCGGGCACCACCACCGATGAGGTCGTCTCTTTTGTGCGTGAGATCGTCGGCGATCCAGAAGCGCAAGAGGCGTCATGAATGGCTCCGGTTCCCCACTGGATACGTTGACCACCGCGCTACAAGGCGATGAGCCCGGCTCTCGCCGAGCGATCGCCAGGCTCATCAGCCAGATCGAGGACGACCCAGAAGCAGCACGGACGATCATCGAGCGCGTTCATCAACACACCGGCCAAGCCCACGTGATCGGCATCACCGGCGCACCGGGCTCGGGCAAGAGCTCGCTGGTGTCGCGGATCGCCGCCGCCTACCGCCATCGCGACATGACCGTCGCCATCATCGCCATTGACCCCACCAGCCCCTTTTCCGGGGGTGCCATCCTTGGCGACCGTATTCGCGCTCAGACGCTCAGCGGCGACACGGGCGTGTTCTTTCGCAGCATGGCGACGCGCGGCAGCCTCGGTGGGCTGTCGCGAGCCACCGGCGATGTGGTCGCGCTGCTTGATGCCTGCGGTTATGCGCGCATCCTGGTCGAGACGGTGGGCGCCGGTCAGAGCGAGGTCGATATCGCCTCCCAAGCCCATACCACGCTGGTGCTGCAAACCCCAGGCTCGGGCGATGATGTGCAGACCCTCAAAGCGGGCATCCTCGAGATCGCCGATATCCTCATCGTCAACAAGGCTGACTTATATGGCGCCGCACAGATGGCGAATATTCTGGCTGCGATGCTTGAGCTGGATCCCACAGCAGAGACCGATGCTTGGTCGCCCCCTATCGTCTTGACCACAGCCACCATCGGCAAAGGTATCGGCGAGCTGGTTGACGCCATCGA
>SKLG01000227.1 GCA_007123335.1 Anaerolineae bacterium
AGATAACAGGCCTGTTGCCAGATGCCGTTAACGCTGACAAAGCCAAGCCCGCGGTTGCCGAGTTGCTCCCAGTGGCTGCGTATCGTTTGCACGTCGGCGTGTGGCTCTGGCAGATATCTCAGCGATGCTAGGTCGATCTCATCCTTAACCAACGGCTCAACCTGCCAGCCCGAGTGTCCCGGCCGTTCGCCGTATACCGTCGTAAGTGTACCCGCCGGGGTGGAAATAGTGTAGGTAGTAAACTTGTCACCGTTCCGGTGAACCGCCTCGCTCCGCGTGTCCCAACGTCCAGGATCGCACATGCGCCAAGGCTGCTGAGCAGCGCTACCCAGACCGATGAGGGGATCAAAGCCGAACATCGTCTCCGAGGCCAAGCGCGCCTCGAAAGGATCATCGTATCTAGCCAAGCGCGGCGCCAAGTTGGTGTTGTAGAACTCGGCGATGTAGTAGGTGATGTTGGCAGGCACGCGGTCTACCGCGTCAAGGCGCAGCCAACAGGCGCTCCTTAGTGTTCATGCTCATCTCTCCGCTGATCTAGCTGGATGTGCATTGGTCTGGCGTGAAACAGAGTATCGCCTCATCTTATCTGGCGCTGGAATGGTCGTCTCGAAGACGGTTGTCAATTCATGCAGCCACACGCTCGCGATCCTGCAAGCGACACACCCGGCTTTCCACACATATACCTGTGTACCGGATGGCCGACGCGTCAAAATGAATCGCCGATGTCTTCTTACGCCACTCACAGCGTGCTTGGATCTGCTGACATATGTCAACTAGCATACTATATGTTCAAGGAAAAGTCAAGGTTTTTTTTGGATTAATACCCCATGATTGTTGATGCATGTTGCATATCCAAATGACAGACAGTCTCCACTTACACTGGCCAAGGTTCTGCATGTTCCTATGTTACCCAGATCCCCAGCCAAGTCGCAAAATCCATTTAACTGGTATAAGGTAATAAGTAGAGAGAATGATCAGAGAAAATAGAATACTGACAAAATAGGGGGATATAGCCCTGGATTTTTCTCCGTATATAGAATTCAATACGTCGAGTAGCCAGGAGCCGATCGCAAATATGATGCCCATCAGCAGACCTGATGGGAGCCCGATGGTCCCCTGGATAAAAATAGTCCAAGGCATTCTAAAAATCGAATCAAGCATATCGCTTAAAAAATCCATAAAGCCTATTGCACCGAATATCAATCGGATTATGGGATCAAAAATCGGCATGAGCGCTCCAGTCATCAAGGGTAATGAAATACCATAGGCCAGCCCCCACAAACACCAAATGCGGAACGCTCTTGGACGAATCCACTCTGCGCTCTCAAAACGAGCTATGATTGCGGAGACCAGTACACCCGCCATGAATCCCGGAATTCCCAGCATTATCGAGGAAGCAAGCGGTGGGTGAGCTGGCTGCTCCCAAGGTCGTGTGCGTGCCATATAAGACATTAGAACTGCTATGAACCCTAACGTGCCGCCGACTGGGCATATGCTCAGTAAAAGTCGGATGGTATGGCGATCTCTATTCCAGCTCTCATTGATAGCCACCTTCTCGAATCCTTTCACATCGCTCTTTGCTAGGATGATTGCTTGCTGGTCGCAGCACATTCTCTCTGCTTAGCAAATGTGCGTGGAGCATGGCGACATTGTGCTTGGCTTGGGCGATTCTGACAAATCGTCTCTATGGCTGGGCATCCACTCGCACCGAACCAATACAGTCTCCGCATCCATTCTCTGAGCCTCACAGCAATTCTGGGGATGTGCTGATTACATACAACCCGACAGCGCGTGGTGATGATCCTCAAGTCGGTCTTCCCCTCGGCAAGGAGTGATATATTGCGAAGGCTCAGGCGGAGGCGGCGATGAAGACAGGGCTGATGCTAGCGAACATTTCCACGGGCTGGAATCAAGACGAGCCAGAGTCCTACCTGAGGTGCCGACGCGCTGGTGGAGGAGTTGTTCATCCCCGACCTGGACGAGGTCAAGCATCAGGTGGAGGACGAGGATCAGCAGGAGCGGGTGCACCTGACCTTCTTCTCGCTGGGCGAGCAGTGGGAGCGCTACACTCAGAATGCCCAGCGACTGCATCGGCGCCAGGCGCTGATCCAGCTGCCCGAGAGGGAGCGGGTGCGCCTGGTGCGCACGCCGACGGTGCCGGAGCGGGCACTGTCGGACGCCGATCTGGAGGAGCTGCAAGCGACTCTGGCCCGCCAGAGCGGCAGGGTCAGGGCCGAGGCGCAGCGCGAGATCGCCCGGCGAGAGCAAGAACGGCTGGTGGTGGAGAGCCCAGTGCGCTACTACGAGGAGGTCGAGCCTTGAGCCGGTCTTGATGCTCACGTATCGACACGTAGACGCATCGCCACGCGCTCACATAGCGGTGTGGCCGCATTTCGATGCGTCGATGCCGAGGTGGTGAGAACTCCCAGGCCTGGCCGCCGCCGGGTATCGTGACGGTGGGAAAGAACCCGCCGACTATAGTGATGGTAGGGAAGAATGGGGCGCGAACTATCGAGATGGTAGGGAAGAAACTATCGTGATGGTGGGGGTACAATACAATATACTTACAGATACTACAGATAATGGGGACAATAGTTTAGAATGGTATATAGCAATATGTCTTCATCCACCGTCACCAACCGGAAATCGACCCGCCGAACCATTCCCGGCCCGCGGGGTCGGGACGAGATGAACCTGGTCGAGTTCCCCTTTGCCACCCTGTCGCACAAGACCACCCTGGGTAGCATCAAGTGTGTGCGCTGGATCGCAGGCGCCGATGGCCAGCGCCGCAAGCAGTCCTGGGTCGTCCAGGGCGGGAGCGCCTCGGGGTTGCCCACCGAGTTCGACGAGCGCGTCTATGTGGCCCTCATGGCCCTGACCCACGAGCAGGGCTTTGCCTCACGCAAGGTGCCCATGAGCGTCTATCGCTTACTGACCTTGATGGGCGAGTCCACCGACGGGGCGCACTATCGCTCCATCGAGCGCTCACTGGAGCGGCTGCTGCTGGCCAGCATCGTCGCCGAGGGCGCCTTCTGGGACGCGGAGCGGGGCGCGCTGGTGCACCAGGCCAGTGGCTTTCACCTGCTGGAACGCTACTGGCTGGCCTACCAGGAGGACGACGCGGCGGCCAGCGAGCGCGAGGGCGTGCCCGGCTATATCGTCTGGGGGGAGGAGGTCTGGAGGAGTCTGCGCAGTGGCTACCTCAAGCAGCTCGATCTGGAGACCTTCTACCGACTCAAGACGCCCATCGCCCGGCGGCTGTATCGCTTCCTGGACAACAAGTTGCACAAGGTGCGCCGCCTGGAGATCGACATCTTTCAGCTCTCCCAGCAGCTGGGCATGGCCTACTACCGCTACCCGGCCAAGGTGAAGGAGAAGCTCCAGCCGGGGATCGACGAGCTCATGGCCATCGGCTTTTTGGCCCGCGCCGAGATGATCAAGGTCAAGCGCTACACGCGCATGCGCTTTCTCAAGGGCCGCACCGTATCGCCGGAAAAGTCCGCTGCCGACGGCGCCCAGCATGAGGCTCTGGACATCGACGAGGCGCTGCGCCTGGCCCACAAGTGGCGCCAGCGCACCGCCCAAGAGCGCGACGTCGAGGAGGGCCTCTTTGAGCTGTGGGAGCAGGCCCAGGAGTTGCTCCACAAGCAGGTCTCGCCCGACGTCTATCAGACCTGGCTGGGGCGCACGCTGCTCATCGACGTGCAGGGAACCGTGGCCACGATCCTGGTGCCCAGCGATTTCGTCCAGCAGCGCATCCGCCAGCGCTACACGGATCCCATCCAGCAGACGCTCAAGGCCCTGCTGCACATCCCCGTCACCCTCGACTACGCCGTCATGGACGCGTGAGCGCGCGCGCAACCACCCGTGCGCACACAGACGACGACCAGGCGCCGTGGCCAGGGCAGGCACTCTGGCCGCTGCGGGCATCGAGCCCTTGCGGCCAGCAGGGGGCAGGTCGGCCTGCGCCCCCCTAGCCCGCCAGATCGACATCGCTGAAGCCATGTCGATACCATCCTGCGGATGGTCGTGGCGGGCGGGGGCTGGGCCGCTCCCCGCCGCCCCTGTGACTTGCGCCCAGGGACATCGCCGTCCTTGACGCCGTCTACACCTACCGCGTGCTGCGCCGCGACCAAATCTAGACCCTCTTTTTTCCTCCAAGAACACCGCCAGCGAGCGGCTCAAGCGCCTCTACCACCACGGCTACCTGGCCCGGCGCTGGGCGCCCATCGAATTTGGGCAGGGCAGCGGCCAGACCCTCTACCTGCTGGCCACCAAGGGCGCCCAGCGCCTCGCCCAGGAGCGGGGCGTGGACGTGAGCGATATCGCCTGGCGCCGGTCGCAGAACCACGTCTCCTCCCCCTTTCTGGAGCACACCCTGATGATCAACGACGTATGCCTGGCTTTCGAACGCGCCGCTGAGCGGGCCGCCGGGCAGGGCGGCTACCATATCGAGACCTGGCTGCGTGAGGAGGAGCTCAAGGCCGCGTCGGACAGGGTGTGGATCGAGACCGCCGCCGGGCGCCGACGGCGCCTGGCGCTGGTGCCCGACGCCTACTTTCGCCTGATCGCCGGAAGCAAGCGCGCCTCCTTCTTCCTGGAGGCCGACCGCGCCACCGAGACCCATGGCCGCTGGGCGCAGAAGGCGCTCTGCTACCTCTCCTACCTGCGCTCCGGCGCCTACCTCAGACGCTATGGCAGCAACTGCTTGCGCGTCATCACCGTGACCAGCGGCGGGCGGCGGCTGGCCAACCTGCTGCGCACCACGGCCCAAACGTGCGCGGCGCTCAGCAGCGCACGAGACGAAGGCCTCTTCTGGTTCACGACGCTGGAGCGGTTGACACCCGAGGCCATCCTGGAGGCGCCCATCTGGCAGGTGGCGGGCGAGGAGTGCCCCATGCCACTGATGGCCGCCGAGCAGCGCGAACTGCCGCTCTCCGGCGCTGTGCCCCAGCTGCTCTTCTCCTCATGAGACCTGCATCCCCAAACTGTCCCCAATGAGCTTCCAAAACAACTTGTGCGCTGCGACGAAGTGCTTGGCGCTGTAGCGCCTGCGCACCTCGTCTTCGCCGTCGGATCGGGGCGGCGCGCCAGCCTGCGCAGAGCGCGCCGGAGCGCGCCCTGCTTCGGCGTCCCCCTCGCCCCTGGCGCTCACCCCCATCCGCACCGCCAGTTTTCTTCCAGTACATCCAGCCCGACCTCTTGTCCCATACAGGTTATTCGCCTGCCAGAAACCTCATCGTATCACACCGTCAAGGGCTTGCCCGCCCCAGGCACTTTGCCTGGGGCGGGCGCAAGTCATCACCTTGGCGGCGTACGCGCCAGGACGACGACCCTTGACTGGGTGTGCCACGGGTTTCCTGATGGCAGGCGAAGAGTCTGTCAGCGTATCAATCAGCAACGAGGAAAGGGGGATACCGCCATGCAACACCGGCCTAGAGCGCCCTGAAGGACGGGCGCCAACGCCAGCACAGACGCGCTGGCATAAACAAGACGCACCCCGCAGGGTGCGCCCATTATCAACTACCACATCCATGGTAGCACGACGTGATTCGGCGATCAAGTCCGGATAGCGACGTGCACCATCACCACTATGAAACTACTCACTCAAGAACTCATCGACAAACTACCGCCCATCCGCGGCCAGGAAGACCGGGGCATGGAGGCCATCGCTCACGCCCGTCTGTTCACCCCGGATTCCGATTGGGCCTGGTACATCACGGAATTCGATGGCCAGGATACCCTCTTTGGCCTGGTCACCGGCTACGAGCGCGAGCTGGGCTACTTTTCCCTCTCCGAACTGGAGGCCCTCCGCGGCCCAATGGGACTGCCCATCGAGCGCGACCTGGCCTTCACGCCCACGCCCCTGCGCACAATCATGGGCTGACGACCACGACCTGGGCATGTCGCTAAACGGCCCATATTAGCAATATCTGAAAGGATAATACTATGGGATATACACACTACTGGACGAGTAACGGGAGCCATGCCCCTCTCCCGCAATCGGCATTGGACACCATCAAGGGGGTGCTCCAGCCCGCCTACCAAGCGGGCATCATCCAGCGCGAGTATGACGATTCGCGCCCG
>SKLG01000469.1 GCA_007123335.1 Anaerolineae bacterium
CGACAGGAGATGTGAAACACATCCGCCTGGCGCTCGATGACGACGATGGCGTGCATGCCGTTTGGACTCTGGATGGCGAGAATATCTGGTATCGCAGCGGATCGTATAGAATACCTATGCCCTATGAAACGCATCTAGCGCTTGTGTACCACCCTTAACCTCTGATCCCCCTCCTGCTCCGTCCGCCCCTCAAAAGCATCTCGTGCTGACACGAGCCCATAGCCCAGATGGCCGTACAGATCTCTTGAGGGCAGGCGAGGCGGGCCCACCCTGTCCGAGGGCTGAGTGCAACGTTGCCACAAGTCTCCCTTTTGGATATGATAGGGTATATTCTGTCATTCTATCGCTTGCCTTCATGTCGTGATGTGGGGCACCAGGCGCGGGCCGAGGAGTTATGCCATGGGCGAACCAGCCGAGAACACCGAACAAAGGTCGTTGGACTTTATTCGCACCACCGTCGAGCAGGATCTGGCAAGCAACAAGTTTGCGGGCCGTGTGCATACGCGCTTTCCTCCCGAGCCCAACGCCTATTTACACATCGGCCATGCCAAGGCCATCTGCACCAATTTCGGTGTGGCCGCTGACTATGACGGGCTATGCAATCTGCGCTTTGACGACACCAACCCGAGCAGAGAAGAGATCGAGTACGTCGAGGCGATGAAGCGCGATATCCAGTGGCTGGGATTCGATTGGGACGACCGCCTCTATCATGCATCGGACTATTTCGGCTATCTGTACGCTTGCGCCGAGGAGCTGATCAAAAAGGGCAAGGCCTACGTCGATGATCTGAGCCCCGCCGAGATTCGCGCCTATCGTGGCACCCTCACCGAACCGGGGCGCAACAGCCCCTATCGCGACCGCTCGGTGGAGGAGAATCTGGACCTCTTTCGTCGCATGCGGGCCGGCGAGTTCCCCGAGGAATCTCGCGTGCTGCGCGCCAAGATCGATATGGCCTCGCCCAACATCGTCATGCGCGATCCGGTGCTCTATCGCATCCTGTACGAGACCCATCATCGCACCGGCGACGAGTGGTGCATCTACCCGCTTTACGATTTCACCCACTGCCTCTCTGATTCCATCGAGGGCATCACCCATTCGCTGTGCAGCCTAGAGTTCGAGAACAACCGCGCCCTCTATGACTGGATCCTCCAGGAATTGGGCACCTATCGATCCTACCAGTACGAGTTCGCCCGCCTCAATCTGACCTACACCCTGACCAGCAAACGTCGCCTGCTGGCGCTCATGGACAAGGGCGTCGTCTCGGGCTGGGATGATCCTCGTCTGCCCACCCTGGTTGGCATGCGTCGTCGCGGGTATACGCCAGAGGCAATCCGGGCGTTTATGGACGCCATCGGTCTGTCCAAGGCCAACAGCGTCGTCGATGTGGCCTTGCTGGAGCACTTTATCCGGCAGGACCTCAATGCCCGCGCGCCGCGACGGATGGGGGTATTGGACCCGCTCAAGCTCGTGATCGACAACTATCCAGAGGACAAGGTCGAGGAGCTGGAGGCGATCAACAACCCTGAGGACGAGACCATGGGCACGCGCCGGGTGCCCTTTTCCAGGGTGCTCTACATCGAGCAGGATGATTTCCGCGAGGATCCGCCGCGCCGCTTCTATCGGCTGTCGCCGGGCCAAGAGGTTCGCCTGCGCTATGCCTACCTGATCACCTGCACCGACGTGATCAAGGATGAGCATGGCCAGGTGATCGAGGTGCATGCCACCTATGATCCTGCCACTCGCGGCGGCGACGCCCCGGATGGGCGCCGTGTAAGGGGCACACTCCACTGGGTATCGGCGGCCCACGCGCTGCCGGTGACCGTGCGCCTCTATGATCGGCTGTTCAAGGTTCCCGATCCGGCCGCCTATGACGACATGACCGAGGCGCTCAATCCCGAGTCGCTAGAGGTACGGACGAACTGTTATGCTGAGCCCTCCCTCGAGGGCATGGAGCCGGGCTATACGTTCCAGTTTGAACGCCAAGGATACTTTTGCGTCGATAGCGACTCTGCCCCAGACCAACTGGTTCTGAACCGCACCATAGCGCTGCGCGATTCGTGGGCCAGGATTGAAAGGCAGCAACAGAATCGCTAGCCCATCGAATATTGGGAACCGCCCCCGGCGTTGCCTTTTTGGGGGCGGTTCCTTTGCAGTTTGTCAAACCGGCGCTCTTGTACTATACTGGATGCATACGATAAAAACCCCTGCGAGCTGTTATATCGCGCCTTTGGGCGCTTTTTTGCTACCTCAAGCATGAAAAGATCTCTCGAAATGATGGTTTACCGGAGGAACCAAATGTCTGAAAAAGTCCAGTTTCTCACCCCAGAAGGACGACGCAAGCTGGAGGAAGAGCTCGAACATCTGCGCACGGTCAAGCGACGCGAGGTGGCAAGGAATCTCAAGGCCGCCCGCGAAGAGGGCGACATCTCGGAGAACTCGGCCTATGACGAGTCCAAGCGGGAACAAGCCTTTGTCGAGGGACGCATCGCCAGCATCGAGACGATTCTGGCCAATGCCCAAACGTTAGAACGCTCCAACGGTGGGAACATGGTCACGCTAGGCACCAAAGTGACCATCGTAGAGGAGGGTCTAGACGATGCCGAGACCTATCTCATCGTCGGCCAGGCTGAGGCCGATCCCCTGGCGGGGCGCATCTCCAACGAGTCGCCGCTGGGCCAAGCCTTGCTGGGCCGCACCGTTGGTGATGAAGTAGCAGCGCACACCCCAAGTGGCGTGCTCCGCTTCAAGGTTCTCGATATCGCCTAGCTGCCCCACCGGCGACACAACCTCAGAATGGATACACGTCATGGCCGATAGCAACGACAGACGCGAACAACGCATCGCCAAACTAGAGGCACTGCGCCAAGAGGGCATCGAAGCCTATCCGCCGCGGGTGGAGCGAACCCATACCGCGGCCGAGGCGCTGGCCGCCTTTCAGGATGCTCCCTCTCCTCAAGATCCGTCCGAAGGCATGCGCGTCGTCGTGGCCGGACGCTTGGTCTCGATACGCATTATGGGGCGTTCGACCTTTGCCCACGTGGCGGACGGGACGGGACAGATCCAGATCTATCTTCGCCGCGACACCCTCGGCGAGGAGAACTATGATCTCTTTCGCCATCAGATCGACATCGGCGATTTTGTCCAGGCCGAGGGCGCGCTCATGAGCACGCGCACCGGCGAGATCACCGTGAATGTCGAACGTTGGAGTATCCTGGCCAAGACGCTGCGCCCGCTCCCGGAAAAATGGCACGGACTGCGCGATGTGGAGACCCGCTATCGCCAGCGCTACCTCGATCTGATCGCCAACCAGGAGGCCCGCGACATCTTTTATCGGCGATCGCGCATCATCAGCGCCATACGGCGCATCCTCGATGACAAGGGCTTTCTCGAGGTGGAGACGCCGGTTTTGCAGCCGATCTATGGCGGCGCCGCGGCGCGCCCCTTTACCACCCATCATAATGCGCTGGATCAGACGCTCTATTTGCGCATCGCCGACGAACTCTATCTCAAGCGGCTGATCATCGGCGGATTCGATGGCGTGTACGAGATCGGGCACAATTTCCGCAACGAGGGCATCTCCACCGACCATAACCCCGAGTTTACGGCCATCGAGATCTATCAAGCCTATGCGGATTATCACGACATGATGGCGCTGGTGGAGGAAATCTATGCCACGGTGGCCGAGGAGGTCACCGGCAGCGCCATCATTCACTACCAGGGCCACGACATCGATCTGACCCCGCCCTGGCGTCGCGTGAGCATGCGCGACGCGATTCTGGAGCATAGCGGGATCGATATTGATGTCCATACCGATTATGACAGCCTGTGGCAGGCAGCGCGGGCCAAGGGGATCTCGTTGACCAAGCAGCCCAATTGGGGGCATCTGGTGGAAAAGCTCTTTGGCGAGGTGGCCGAGCCTCACCTGATCCAGCCCACCTTTGTCATCGACTTTCCCACCGAGGTCTCGCCGTTGGCCAAGAAAAAGCCGGGCGACGAGGATGTGGTGGAGCGCTTTGAGCACTATATCGGCGGGCTGGAATGCGGCAACGCCTTTACCGAACTCAACGACCCCCTCGATCAGCGGGAGCGTTTCGAGCAGCAACTGCGCGCCGCCAGTCAACAGGGCGATGACGAGGCGCATCCAATGGACGAAGATTTCCTCATGGCGTTGGAGCACGGCATGCCGCCCACCGGCGGCTTGGGCTTTGGCATCGACCGCATGGTCATGCTCTTGACCGATCAATCCTCAATCCGCGAGGTCATCCTCTTCCCGCAACTGCGCAGCAGATAGCCGGCCCGGCCCCCGTCCCAAAGCTTGTAGCATTCGAGGCACCTTTGGGACGGGGCTTATATCGGCAACACGGGAGCACACATGCCCAAAAAGGCCCTGGGACCGACGACGAACCTCTACCCCATGCCCACGCTCCTGTTGGCGGTGCGCACCGGGGAGGATAGCGCCAATATCCTCACCATCGCTTGGACGGGCATCGTGGGCAACGGCCCGGCGTTGCTGGCGCTGCGCATCGGCGGATTCCACTACTCGGCGCCCTTTATCGACCGCGAGATGAGCTTTACGGTGAACATACCTTCCAGCCGCCAGGCGGTGGGCGCCGATTATTGCGGCCTGGTGAGCGGTCATGAGGATTCCGACAAGGCGGCCACCTGCGGCTGGACCTTGCTGCCCGCCACGCACATCGCTTCGCCCATCATCGCCGAGTGCCCGCTGAACATGGAGTGTCGCGTGGTGTACAAGCATCCCATCGGGCGCGGCGCTATCTATATCGCCGAAATCCTAGAGACCTACGTTGATGAAGAGCTGCTGGATGAGGAGGGTGAGATCGACGCCGCCCTGCTCGATCCGCTGATCTTTGCTCCGCCGCGCGGCTATTACCGATTGGGAGAGCGCGTGGGCACGGCGTGGGAACTGGGCCGGGCACTCCAGCACCCCCCTTCCGAGGGTCCGCAATAGATCTCTCGCCTCCAAGCCGATATCTGCTGGGGGACCTTCAGAAGGGGCTCACTCTTTGACCATCTCGCCGCGAAACCCGCCAAAGAAATAGGTCCAGTAGGCAAAGCTCTGGCGGCTGATGACGCGGTTGGGGTGACTCGGATCCCACATGCGCTCCAGATTGTAGACCACGGCGGCGGCGTCCACAGGGGTACCATCGTGGAAGGTGACGCCCTGACGCAGGGTAAAGGTCCATGCCAGGCCGTCCTCTGACACCGTCCAGCTCTCGGCCAGCGCCGGTATGATACGCGCCGTGCCGGGCTCAAAAGCCGTCAACCCTTCATAGAGCTGTGCGCCCACAGCGAACGACTCGCCATCGACCGCGCCGGCCACGTCCAGCCCCGCCGCGTCGCGGCTGTGGGCGATAATCAGCGCATCCTGATCGTGACCAACCGTGCTCCAGGCGTCGAACAACGAGGGCGTGAGCCCGTTCAAACCCTGGCGACTGGCAAAGGCGGCGCCGTTATGGGTCAAGGGCACGCCGGGCACCACGCCATGGACGATGGCATGGGCGTGGCGGTAGAGCGCCTCGCGGGCATCGGGATCGATCTCGCGCCTGGCGCGGGCCAGCACCTGGTCGAGGTCGGCGCTGGGCGGCCCGGCGCCAAACTGCCTGTCGGCGCCGGAGAACAGCGCCTGAAAATAGCTTTCTGGGTCGGGCGCATCGGGCATCCAGCCCAAGAGACCCAGAGCATGTTCCCCACGATGGAGCCCATCCACATAGTTCGCCCAGTCTCGGTGGACGATCTCGGCCTCAATGCCCACCTCTCGTAGATCGGCCTGGATGGCCTCCCCCACGCCGACCGGATCGGGCAAATAGCTGCGTGGGGTAGTCATGACCCACAGGGGCGTCTTGAATCCGGCGGGATATCCGGCCTCGGCCAACAGCACGCGAGCACGGTCCGGGTTATACTCGTAGGTGGGCAGCTCCTCGTCGTCACTCCAAAACACCGGTGGCACAAAGCTCCTGGCTGGGCTGCCGGTATGGGGCAATAGCGCTTGCGCGATTCCTTGCTTGTCGATGGCGTGGGCAATGGCCTGGCGCACGCGCACATCCTGGA
>SKLG01000372.1 GCA_007123335.1 Anaerolineae bacterium
ATCACCCCGGCGGGGTAGGCCGCCTCGATCTGTACATCGCCCCCCTCGAGCTGCTTGAAGAACATCTCGGCATGCTCTTTTTCATTGTTCGCCGTGTCCTCAAAGATGGCCGCGATCTGCTCATAGCCCTCTTTTTTGGCTACCGAGGCGAAAAAGGTGTAACGGGTGCGAGCCTGCGATTCGCCGGCAAAGGCCGCCAGCACGTTCTTTTCTGTCTGTGTCCCCTTGATGCTTGCCACGCTTGTCTCTCCTTACTCTGAGTAGATAGATATATCAACACATCGACCGAGGCGCAGTGTAGCACAAAAGCGGTACGGCGTGCAAGTGCAACTGTGTTCCATTCCGAATCGGACAGTAACGTCAGCTTTTGACACTCGATTCGATCCGCCTACAATGGCGGTTTGAGAGACATCGCAGCGACGCATAGACATCGCAGACCTCAAGCGAGAGAGGAGAGAATCCGATGTCAGCTCTGTCGCGCTACGTCGACGCACGCAAGAGGCGCATCGGGACCTGGTCCCGGCAACAGTTGGCATTCAGCAACAACTGGCGCTTTTTCTATGACGTGTGGCAGCTCATCATCGAGCAAAAGTGGTACAGCCTCGCTATCATCCTCGTCACCATCGTCCAGGAGCTGGCCGCGCTGTGGCCGGTGACCCTGTTGGGCCAGTTCGTCGACCGCCTGTCGACGGGTGATCTGGGCAACGTGGTATGGCTCTTTATGGGCGCCAGCCTGCTCTACCCCGCCATCCTACGCAGCAATGTGGTGCTGCGCCACAAGGCGTTCTACGAGACCGACTATTCCAAGCGGCTGGAGCTCACGTTGGGGGAGTCAGACCGGGACGAAGACCGCGACGTCGAGGAGGCCAGCGCCGCCCACACCCGCGTCATCAACGCGGTGAGCGGGATCACCAACGCCGCCTACCACATCCTGGGCAGCTTTACCCCGGTCATCATCAAGATCATCGTTGTCTCCGGTAACCTGCTGGCCTATAACCGCCTTCTAGGCCTCGTATACCTGGCGACGATGCTGGTCCCGGCAGCCATGACCATCGCCTTTAACCACCGGCTCAAGGTGCTGCGCGATGCCCAATACCTGGTCATCAGTCACGCCTCGGGGACGGGGGTGCGAGTTATCGCCAGCCGAAACGACGACACCGCTCGCGAGCGGTTCCTGCGGGTGATGCGCGAGCGCACCGATGTGATGATCTCGCTGGTCAATAGAGGCCAACTCTTTACCTACATCCGTGAGGCGGCCCTGGTGGGCAGCCAGTTCCTCATCGTCTTTTTGGCGCTGGGGATGAGGGAGCGGATCGGGCTGACGCCCGGCGATTTCACCAAGATCGTGGGCTATACCGCCCAGGTGGCCGCTGCTTTCATCACCACGGCCACGGTGCTGGACGCCATCGTCAGCTACTGCCGCGCCTACCATGTCTACGCCGACGCTCACCGCCCGCCCACATTGTCGCCGAGGCCGCCCGCGTAACGGACGGCCTCTTCTTCGCTCAGGCCTATATCGTCGGCGAGCGGTAGAGCACCTGCCCGCCCACGCGAATCTCGGCGTCCACGAGGAACTCGCGCAACGTCTCCGGATCGGGCTCGACGCCCAGGCCGGGCGCATCGGGCAGGTGAATCTGCCCCTCCTCATCGGGCAGGATACGCTCGCTGGTGAGTCGCGCCGACATCTCGCTGGGCTCTACCGGGTACTCGCAGATGGTGTGCTCGGCCAGCCCGGCAAAGGGCTGGAGCGAGGCGCTCAGGGCCAGATGAGTGGTAAAGGTATGGTTCACGTAGGTGATGCCGCGAGGCGCCGCGTAATCGGCGACCTCCTTGGCCGGGGTGATCCCGCCGATGCGCCCGGCGTCGATCTGGATGTAGGCCAGCCCGGCCTCGTCGATCATCCGCCGCGCCATATAGACATCGTGACAACCCTCGCCACCGGCCAGGCCCACCGGCAGGAGCATGGGCGCCAGGGCGCTATAGGCCTCCACGGCGTTGGACACAAAGGGCTCCTCTAACCAGGTGGCCTCGACCTCCTGCAACGCCTCACAGCGCTTGGCCGCCTCGTACACCCGATCGCGCCACACCGTGCCGGCGTCGACGAGCAGGATGCCCTCGGGTCCCAGGCCCTCCCGCGCGGCGTGCAGATGCTCGGCGTCGATCTCGGGAGCGCCGTGGCCAAAGGGACCCCAGCCGAACTTGGCCGCCCGATAGCCCAGGTCGCGCACCTGCCGCGCGTGATAGAGGGTCTCTTGCGGCTCGTCGCCAAAGAGCAACGAGGCGTAGGGCGTCTTGGGATAGGCGCGGTCATAGCCCAACAGACGATAGACCGGCTCGTTGAGACGCTTACCCAGCGCGTCCCACAGGGCGATGTCGATGCCCGACAGGGTGTGATCGGTCTGCAGGATGTCCATACTGTTCTCACGCACCAGGTCTCCGATGCGGTGGATATCCTCCGGCCCATCCAACCGCTGGCCCTCCACGGAGGCGCGAATCGGCTTGCACACACTCCACGACATGGGGCAGACATAGCTGGCGATGCAGTTCAACGGCGAGGCATCGCATTCGCCCCAGCCCACGTACTCACCCGCCTGCACGCGGATGACGATGGCGTCCTGGCTGCCGTCGGCAATGTCCCGAACCTCGGGCATCGATAGATAAAAGAGATCGACCGACTCTATCTTCATGTAGCTCCTTTTTCACAACGGCTCCTTCGGTAGGCAGCCATAGACCGCTCAACGATAGCGCGAGTTGCCGCTGCCCTGGTAAGGATCGGGGTTGGTGCCCAAGCACTCCTTCAGTGGCTCGGTCGCCTCGGTCAGAGCCTGCATCGTCTCTTTGTCGAGGTCGAGTTCGATGGCACTAGCGTTGGCGCGGATTTGATCGGGGCGCCGCGCCCCGGCGAGGACGCTGGCCACGCCAGGCCGACGCAAGAGCCAGGCCAGGCTGACGGCCGCCATGGGCTGCCCCAGATCCTCGCAGATGGCGGTGATACGGCGCATGGCCGCCAACGTCTGCACCTCACAGCCCGGCTCACCATGACGGGTGCCTGCCCGACGACTGCTGTAGTGACGGGTGCGCGCCCGCCCATCGGGCACCTCATCAAGGGAGGAAAACTTGCCGGTGAGCAGCCCCTGAGCCATGGGGCTGTAGCAGAGGATACCCATCCCCTGCTCCACGCATAGCGGCTGGATCTCGCGCTCGATCACCCGCCATAGCAGACTGTAGGGCAGTTGGTTCGTCTCGGCCCGACCGGCCCGGCGCAGCGTCGCCATGTCTCCAGGACCAAAGTTGCACACGCCGATGGCGCGGATCTTGCCTGCGTCACGCAGCTCTTCCATGGCGGCCAACGTCTCGTCCAACGGGACAGTGCGGCTGGGCCAATGGATCTGGTAGAGATCGATATAGTCGGTGCCCAAGTATTCGAGACTTCTCTCGCAGGCGCGCACCAGCTCTTTGGCGTCGAGGTGATTGGGGCTCGCCTTGGTGGCGATGATGGCCTCCTCGCGCCGGCCCTGGAGCGCGCGGCCAAGCGCCTCCTCCGAGCGGCCCGCGCCATACGCCTCGGCGGTGTCGAAAAAGTTGATCCCCATATCCAGGGCGGCGTGGACGGTGGCGATAGAATCGTCATCCTCCTGCGCGCCCCAGGTTTCGTCGCCGGCAAAGGCCCAACAGCCCAGGGCTATGGCCGAGACCTTGATGTCCGTCTGTCCGAGCGTGCGATATTCCATTCTGCCTCCTTTTGCACAGATCGTGTCTCCCATCTTATCATGGTGTGGCCCGTGTCACAAGGAGGAGACGCTCCAGCTCATCCCAGAACGACCCAACCTGGAGACGCCAGGGAGCTGGGTTACTTTTGAGGAAGGGATACTCGATGTAAGGATGCCCAGCGGCTGACGCCAGGCAGGATGAGAATTGCGGGACAAGTCTGCCGGGAGCGCCGAGCGCCTGCTCGGCCTCTTTGCGTGCCGAGCAGGCGCTCGGCGCTCCCGGCTAACCTCTATAGTATGGCATCACGGGCTATGCAGCGTCCACGTACACGCCTCGCTCACCTTGACCCAATAGCCACGCCCCGGCTCCAGGCGGGTGAGAGTGCTGGTCTCAGGCATCTCTGGGAGAAAGACGCTCCACGGACTCGCCTCATGCTCCCCACCATAGTCGTTGACCTGCAGCAAGCGATCGCCCAGCGGCGCCGTCGCGGCGGCCAGATCCTGCCCCTCGGCCAACGAGTAGCCTATTAGGTTCCAGCCCGGCTGCAAGTGCAGCGTGAGCGTGGATAGCAGCGTGGTGCGCATCTGCCATGTCGGAGCGCCGTTCACGTGGATCCAAACCCCTTGCCCCTCGCGCAGGTCGCTCACCGAGGAACCGGGCACCTGCGTCTGATAGGCGAGCCAGACGCCAGCGACGGCGTCATAGATGTAGGCGCGGTTGAGCTGCCCGTCAAGGGGAGCGAACAGGTCTGTCGCCCGGCTGGAGATGGGCTGGCCGGGCAGCGCCACCAGATTCCATCCCGCGGACAGCGGCATCGACTGCAACTGCCCGCCCATCAGCTCCAGGCGGAGGATGCGCGTGCCCTTGGCCGGAACCGTCAAGGTCAGCCGTAGTCGCCCATCCACGAGCGAGGGGCTCAACGCCTGGCCGGTGATCCACTCCGCTGCCACAAAGGCGTCGGACTGGGGCAGCCCCATCGCAGCCAGATCGACGCTGACCGTCGTCTCTTGCGCGGCGTCGGTGGCGTTGCGCAGGGTGAGATAGAAGGATTCGCCACGGCCATAGCGTTCGATATAGACCAACGCGGGCTTGTCGGTGCGGGCGTGGGTTACCGGCTCCCAGCCGGCCTCGTTCAGGGCGACAATCTTGGGTATGTAGAACCGGAACAGCTCGCGGTCGCGCTCGTACCACTCGGGCGTGCTCCAATAGTTGGTCACGCCGCCGTCATGGGTAAAAAAGCTGGGGTAGATGCCGTAAAAGGCGCAATAGGCGAAATACTCTTCCACCATGGCGCGATCGAAAGAAGGCAGATCGCCGTTCTGCAACACGGCATAGGGCTTGCGGTAGCTCATGGTGCGCCACAGGTTGAGCAATGAATCGCCATCGGGCTGGAAGCGACCGTTGATCACCCAGCCCCGCTCGCTGCCCATGATATCAAAGATGTGCGCCGGAAAGGCCCAACGCAGCAACAGGCTGTTGCCCATCACATAGCGGCCCATGGCGTGGATATCGCTGGCGATGTGCTTGGCCAGCTCATAGCTGGAAAAGATGTGCGGCAGCACCGGTCGGTGGTTGCTGGTGGAAAAGGTCAGCGGCAGGTTGCTGAAGCGGAAATGCTCGTTGCGATAGTTGGCATAGACGCCCTTGCTCTCGAAACTGTCGATGTATTCGCCGTCGAGGATGCCCCAATCGGGGCGCGAGTAGGGCACTTTGTGGCCCTCGCTCCAGCTCTGACTGGCCTTGCTCGCCGTATAGGGCGGGATGCTCAGCTCGGGATTGCCGCTCAGGATGAACGCCGCCGCATGGCTGGCAAAAGCCTGGCTGCTGGGCTCGTAGCGATAGCGACCCTGAGCGTCGAACACGCCAGAGCTGAGGATCGCATCAGCCCAGCGGCGGTCGTTTTCCGCCGGCGCCGAGCGCATCTGCTCCACATAAGCCATCACCGCGTCATAGTCATGAGTATCCACCGTGCGCGGCGGTCGCAGCCAATAACCCCAGGGCTCGGTCAGATAGCGCAAGGTGTAGATGCCCAGGGCGTCATCCTCGGCATAGACGTGAGGGTTGCCCGTGGAGTGGAAGCGAATGCGAAAATCATCGATGTTGGGGATACCGCCCAGCTCGACGTGGGCCGCCCAGATGCCATCCTCCTCCACCCGCCGCTCAAAAAAGTGGGGATAGATCGATACATACTTGTCAAAGGCGGCGCGAAAGCCCCACTCGGGCTCGTGGTGATAGAGGATGAAACGCACATCGGCGCGGCCTGGGTTGCGGGCCTGGGGCGAGAGGCCCAGCTCAAAGACGACATAGTATTGCCAGGTCGAGGCGTTGTAG
>SKLG01000017.1 GCA_007123335.1 Anaerolineae bacterium
GCCCCCCGGTCAAGCTGCCCTCGTCTCGATAGCCGACGGGGCGCACACGCTCGCCGAAGGTCACCTGCCCGCGCTCTCCCCCGGTGAGGCGGCGACGCTGGCTCTCGATCTGCCCGATCTAGGCACACCGCTCGCGCTGAGATTGCATGCCATTGATGAATCAGAGGGGGTTCCAGTCGCTGTTCTGCCTCGTCTCGGTCCCTGGGGCCTATCAAGGGGCCATCTACGCCTGAGTCCTGGCCATCCGACAGCTCGCTATGTGCCCCTGGGCGGAGAGATGGCGCTGCTGGGCGTGGAGGGTCTGGCGCCGACATCTCTTCGCTCGGGCGACACGCTGCGCCCGGTGACGCGATTCCTGTCGTTGCGCCCTCTAACCAACGACTATAGCATGTCGCTGGGCCTGGAGCGTACCGATGATGGCGTCGGGCCTGACGCCTGGCATTTGCGCTCCGACGGCACGCCGGCGCTTGGCGCCATCCCCACCCTGAAATGGCTGACCGGGTGGACGGTCCACGATCCACGGCGCCTGCACATTCCCCATGATGCGCCGCAAGGTCCCGTCCTCGTCGCGCTAACGGTCTATGACGCCTTTACGCTGCAACCGTTGCCGGTGCTCGATGAGCGGCTGGTGCGCCAAGGACAGGGCACACGCATGGAGGTGGGCAAGGTAGAGATCACGCCGTCGGGCCCGACGCCCGAGGGCGGGGACATGTCGCCTGTGACGTCAGAATAGCGCTGCAACCGTCGCCGTGCCGACGGCGCGCAACGTCTGCCGATCATAGAGGACGATCTCCACAGTATCCCCTAGCTCGACGCTCTCACCATCAGGCAGCGGAAGCATCACGCGATCCTCTATAAGACCGCCGACGGGCCACAGTGTGGTGGGGCAGCCTCCGAGCAGAGGCGGCAGGTCACGGGCCACCCGCTGGCTGCCGTCGGGCCGCTTGATGCGCACCGATAGCCAGTAATTCTTGGTCGCCTGGCGATCGGCGCGCCACAATAGGGAGACTTGGGCCGCGCCTTCCTGTATCTCACTCTGTATATCGAGCAAAGAGATCTCGGGCGGCACATGCTCAGGGCCAAAGGCTGCGAGCACCTCCTCCTCACCTGTGGCGGCGACGGCGCCAAGCACCTGGACGGGCTCCAGGATCAACCGCCCCATCCCCTGCCCGCCCATGGTGCGCGGTGTCAGCTCCTCGTCGCCCAGGAACAAACGGGGACGCAGCACATAGAAACCTGGCGCCAGGCGCGGCGGAAGCGCCAGATCGAGGATCGTCTCGGTGCTATCGAGAAAAGCCTCGGCCCTCGTCCAGACAGGCGCTGGCTCAAAGAGGGACGCCGTCGCGCCCACCAGCTCCAGCTCTATGCGCAGCGTTGGCTGAGCCGAGGCCCAGCGCAGCGAGACCTGAAGCGACTCACCGGGCGCCAGTTGCGAATGGCTCAACGTATAGTCCAGCAGATGGGCCGGTCCCCACACTACCCCATCAGGCTCACCATGCAGGTAGGGACTGCGATCCAGATCGGCGACGACGGGTCCTGCCGCCTGAGGGCGTGGTACGTGCATTGGCGCCCACCACACCCAAACACCCAGCAACGCCAGAACGACCAGCGCCAGCAACGCTCGACGGCGTTGAGGACCAGATGCCCACCCAACCAGCAGAACGCCCATAGCCAGTAGACCCAGGATCGACAGCCCTTGAGCGAATAAACGTGTGCGCGTTGAGCCAAAGAACAGGTTCACGCGGTGCACACCGGATCCCAACCGCAACCCCACCAGACCAAGGCCGTCCAGAGGCACCACGTCGGCATCCGGCGCGTCCTCGACCTCGGCGCGCCATCCGGGGAAAAAGGTCGTGTGAAAGGCCAGTAAGGCATCCTCGTCTACGGCGATCTCCCACACCTCCCGCTCGGGCATGCGACGCAGCAGGGTAGCGCGCTCCATGCTGCCCGCCAACACCAGCGGCGGCGGCTTTTCGCCCTCGTTCCACTGCACCGCCGAGGTATAGGGCCGGGGGACCATCTCGCGGGGCAGATACTCGTGGCGAATCGTCGTGCCGATATTCCCCGAATAGGTCTCGTAGAACATCAGCCGCTCGATGGTAATATCGCCCTCGCGCAGCGGCAGGCGATCGGGACGCAATCCGCTCATCCCGGCGATACCCACGACCAAGGTGAGAGCCAGCGCTGACCATGCAGCGGCGCGGCCACCAATCAGGCGAGGAATTTCAGCGGCCAGCAGCGCTACAGCCAGCGCCTGAATAGCCAGCAACCGCCAGGGGAACTGGGCCATGGCCAGCAACGGCATGTGGTCCCACACCAAGCGGGAAGCCGAGGTCATCAGCCAGGTGCTGGCAATCAGCAGCGCGATGCTCATCCCGGCATGGAGACCCAGACGTCGGACCTTGCTCGCGCGCACCACGGCGC
The DNA here is from genome assembly GCA_007123335.1 of Anaerolineae bacterium. Taxonomy (GTDB): domain Bacteria; phylum Chloroflexota; class Anaerolineae; order UBA1429; family UBA1429; genus SKLG01. The sequence continues at coordinate 2,425 of SKLG01000017.1, forward strand.
AGGCCAGGCCGGCCAGGGCCAGAAAAGCCTGCACAGCGCCCATGCGAAAGGGATCGACGCCCGCCTCGATACGATAGTCATGGAGCAGGCGGAGCTGCACCAGATCGGTATCACGCCAGTGCCCGGCATAGTGAAAGTAGCCCGTGGTCTGCTCCTGAAGCTGCACCAGCGAGGATTCGCGCAACGCCGGCAGCCAGAACCAGGCGCTGAGCAGCAGGCCCAAGCTAAGCGCTGCCGCAGACGAGAGCAGCGCGCGGCGCCGACTCGTGCCGCGCCGTCGCAACGCCTCGACAAGCAGGACCGCCGCCAGCACGGGGCTAAAGAGCATCGCCGAGATGTTGTGACAGAGGATCAGGGCGGCATAGGCCAGCGCCAACGCAACCATTGGAGTATAGACGTGTCGAGCTGGCGCTCGCGTTGGGGTCAACGCCCGCTCCGGGGCGCCGTCCTTTCCCCTCTTGGCGTCCGTCGTTGCGCAGAGTCGCGTGGCCAGCCACAGGAGCAAGGGATAGAGGCCCATGGCCCAGAACTCGGACAGGGCATCGCCACGAACATAGACGTTCACCAGGTGAAAGGGCGCAAAAGTGTAGGTCGCCGAGGCCAGCAATGCCCCGGCCTGCGGCGCACCCCATGCCCGAGCCAAGCGATAGGTCGCCCAACCTGCCAGGAGAAAGCCTAGCAACTGGGTGAGCTTGATACCCCAGAGAATGCCAAAACCAGCGCGAGTCAGGAGAGCAGCCAGATAAAAGGGCAATGCGGCGTAAAAGTTGAACGCGGGATATCCCAGACCATAGGCACCGTCAGGCATCCAGCGTGCGGGAAGAGCGGCGTCGGGCCCGACGCCGCTCTCCAAATTGCGCACCAGTTGATGGGTGCGTTGCAACAAAAACGGGGAATCGCCACCGGCGCGAGTGCTCACCATGCCCGGGCCGATCAACAGCGGGAGCGCGGCCACCAACGCAGCCAGAAGCGCCAGGAGCAGATAGGGGCTCCTGGCGCCCTTGGTGATGGTGGATGTGCTGCCGACGCGATCCCCCATTGCGCGGGCTAGAAGCGCGTCTTGAGCAGACGCAGTGAGATGGGCAGGGCCAGCGCCAGCAGGACGACCAGAATGCCGCTGATGGCGCCCAAGCCACCACGGGTACCCTGCGAGAGCGCCGCAGCCGCAACAGGAGTCGATGTCGGCACATCCGTTGGCGATTCGGATACGGGTGTCTCTGTGGGCGCCGGCGTCGCCGTCGGCTCATCGGTTGGCGTCGGTGAAGGTGCGAACTGGCTGGCAAAAGCTACCTCGATCTCCGTCCCAGGCGCCAGCGCCACAGCCCATTCCTCGGACGATGTCGAGACATACCCCGCAGGCAGGCTCTCGACCAGGATATACGCTCCAGGAGGCAGGTCATCAAAAACCTGCATCCCGCTGCCATCGGTGATCAGGCTGGCCACCGGTGTACGCTTGGCGTTCATCAACACGATCTCGGCCCCGGCAAGCAAGCTCTCTCCCTCGCCGCGTTCCCCGTCGCCATCCTTGTCCTCAAAAGCAAATACGCGGATCGATCCGGGCTCTGGTGTCGGGGTAACGGGCTCCAACGTCGGCTCGGGCGTCTCGGTGGGTTCGGGGGTCTCGGTGGGTTCGGGCGTATTGGTCGGGCTGGGAGTGTTGGTAGGTTGCGGCGGACGTGTGGGCTGCGGCGTCGGTGCGACCACAGTGACACATACATCGTCAAAGTAGGCATCGTTGTGCTTAGCCCGGTATTCGGCGTCGCCGCGCAGGAATACCGTCACCGTGCCCCCTTGCGCCTGCGCCTGCACCGACATCTGCACCCATTGATCCAGAGTGCCGTTGCGCGGCGACCAGACGATATTGCCCGAGTTGAAATCGGTCCCGCCGGTGGGATCAATGCCCACCGACATCTCGTACTTGCCATTTTTAGAGTAGCCGGGATCGCTCTCCTCCGAGCTCCAGGCCTGCCCCCAGGCGCTAAACGTGACCAGGCTGCCCGAGGGCACGCTGATCTGTTGCCATATCCCGGCATGATGCGTGGAATAGGTATTGAACATCTTTTGCGACCAGTTGCCAGAGCGTACGCGGCGCCGCCCAAAGCGCGAGGCGTCCTCGCCCTTGTATTCGGGGCGGTGGTTGTATCCATCTTCCTCAAACGGACCTGACTGCCAGAATGGATGCCAGCCGTTAGCCACGGTGACCTCGCCAGCCCCCCGCTCAGAAAAGCCGTCTTCAAAACCCGGGTTCACCGCCAGATTGCCGGGGCAATCGGCCAACGCCGGCGATACCCCCTGCAACCATAGCGCACAGGCCAACAGGGCAACAATGACGATTTTCATGACGCGATGACGATGCATGATCCACACTCCTGCACAGACAGGGGCCGCTACTCGCATAGCTCAAGATAGGTATGCTCCGCAGTGGCTCCGCCAAACTCTAGGGTCAACCGTTCCATCGTCTCCCAACGATATAAGCCCACCTGTACACACAAACGTCCTGATTCGATGTTTTGATCCAGACTAACGACACGGACATCTTCTATCAGATCGCCTGGGCGCCAACGATTTGTCGAATAATACCCCAAGGCCGGTGGGCCATCAATCTGCCCAATCTGCACGCCCTCGGTCGACACATGGCGAAACACCGCATAGTCAGCGTCCGCTGGCCCCGTTGCCTGCCAATACAAAGTGATGCGCAGGGCGTTTTCGGGCAACCGCTCAAGGTCATAGCCAAGCAAGCTGATTCCTTGCTCCCACATAGCCAGCGGCTGCTCCTCAATCAACGCACCTGGCGGCCCGGCCTCATAGAGCACATAGAGCAAGCGGCTCTCTGTCTCTAGGTCACCACGCTCATAAGCGCCTTTACGCACCTGGATTAGGCTGTCGCCGGGCAAGCGCTCGAGCGCGGAGCCATGATCCTCAAAAGGCCACATCGCCAACAGCACCTCGGAAGCCGGAGTCGTATCCTGTTCTGTCCCATCCAGCATCAGGACCAGATCGGGTCCCTCGGGGCACAGGTAGCGAATCGAAGACCAATCTCGCCACAAGCGGGCGTCGAGATAGACCCGGCGGTCAGGGGGCGAGACATGCGCCTCGGAAGCCGCTGCGTCCACCCGCACGCCGCTTCCCGTCCAGCCAATCCCGCGAAATTGGTTGATCTCGGCAGCCAGTTGGGCGGCGGCGCTCTCAAACTGGTAATAAGCTGCCTCGCTGCGCATATGCTGCGCCCATGCGGTCACATCTTGGGCGGCGCTCAGACTTAGCACCAGGCCAAGTGCGAGCCAGGTGCCGGGCAGCTCGCGTCGTACTCGACGCCAAGCTGCCCGGCACCTAAGCCAACGGGTCAACTCCACCAAGCCCAGCGCTGGCACAAAGAACAGTACCGGCAGCACACCCGAGGTGCGCAGAAAATGAGGCGCGTCCTCAGCCAGGATCGTGGGCAGCAGCATGGCCGCTAACCAGATGACCACCAGGGCATAAGCAGGCTGCCTCATGCGACGCAAGCTGAGGATCATGCCCCCAAGAAATGCCACTGCGATCAACGGCGTCCAGACGGGGCGCAGCGGCACGTTATGACGCGGGATGAAATCACCCC
>SKLG01000135.1 GCA_007123335.1 Anaerolineae bacterium
CAGCTCCATCTGCTCGTCGAGAGAGGGCAAAACAGGGTCGGTCGTGAACTGCCGGTTGGGGGCAGACATGATGCTACTCCTTTGCTCTATACCATTCGGTTGTCCGGGGTCCGGATCGTGCTCTGACGGTGACGCAGCGAGGCGCCAGGGCGCCGGCTGTGACCTGATCCGGGGTCACAGCCCGCCGGAATAGACATACCGAATGTAGGGCAGGCCGTTGAGCAGCATGACGATCGGGCTCCTGATGATGATAGCCAGATTATACCTTCATCCGTGTCAGCGGCCAAAGGCAATTCCTGCGCATCAGATACCCCGTGGGCCTAGTCGATGGCAAAGAAAGAAACCCGGATGACGATGTAAAAAATATAGAGTAAGATAAAATAGATAGCCCCAAGGCGGCCTAATTTGCCTTTGCGAAAGATCAAGAATACCCACAGGACCGCGCCGGCAGCGGCCTGCCAGGGTAGGTCCCACAAAAGGAGCGGACGGGGCACCCAGTAGGTCGACACCATGGCGCCCAGGCCGATGGCGCAGAGGGGGTTGGTGATATTGCTGCCCACCAGCGTGCCCAGCGAGATGCCGTGGGCCTTGCTGCGCATCCCCGAGATGGCTGTGGTCAGCTCAGGCAGCGCTGAGGCCACGCCCAGGCTCACCACACCGATCAGCGACCCACCGATGCCGGTGCGCTCCACCACCAATTCGATGACGTTGAGCACAAACTGCGCCGCGCCGACGGTCACCGCCATGGCTGCCAACGTAACGAGCACTGCGCGAAGCGCATCGCTCCGATTCTGGATTTCGGGCGTCTTATCTTTGTCCTCTACGTTGCCAGGAACATAATATTTGCGTTCGTCCCAGTATAGATAATAGATGTAGGCGACAAAGAGGGAGAACAGGATGACGCCATCGAGCCGCGAGTAGGTCCCGTCGAGGCCCAGGATCAGGCACACAATGGCGGCCAGGATCATGGGCAGCAGGCTCTTCCAGAGAAAGTAGGTGCGAAAATAGAGCGTGCCGGCGGTGAGGACGACGAGGGCCATGATCAGCGTCTGCTGGACCACATCGGAGCCGATATTGGCGCCCAGGACGATGGCCGATGCTATCTGGTAATCCATCGTGCCGCGAAGAATGCCAACCGAGGCGGTCAGATGGGCGGTGATCTCGGGGATGCTGGTGGCCAGGGAGACGACGGTCATGCCCATAAAGGTGGTGGACAGCCCCACGTACTCGGCCAGGGCCACCAGCTTGTTTACGGCGACGTCGGCGGCGAGCACCAACACAGCAAGGGCGACAACTCCGACAGCGATGTTGGCAGCGAGGCTCTCAAAAAATAGAAAAGAAAGCATAGAAACACCTCCCTATCCGCAAAAAAATATCAAATGAAAGCGAATAAAAAAAGAGCGCCCCTTAGCCGCGCTCTCTGTATACCGCTCGCGGATAGGCCCAAGCCCCCGCAAGCCGCGAATCGGCGTGCCGGGTTATGGAGGAAGGTGTTCCAAGTAGTCGCTCATGGCGACCCAAGCGGGCAAGGGGGTGCGCATCTGCACAAATCTGCTTCTGTCTGTCTAAGGAGCATCATAGTATGAATGGGTGAGATTATAATCGCCCCGTCTGGAGTGTCAAACGTCTGGGCATAATTCTCGGTAGCGCAACGCCCCTACGATATCTCCACGCTCCAACGCGCCAACGGCCAGCGCGGCGGTCAACGCCGCGCCGAGGGCTGCCTCCTCCTCATGGGCGGTCATGCGCAGCGGCAGGCCCAGCGCCTCCCTCAGCAGCGCGGCAAGGAGCGGGTTGCGGCGCAGCCCGTTCCCCGAGCCGATGAGCGTCTGACGCGGGCCGCTCATGGGCTGCATCGCCGCATAGAGGTCGCCATAGCCACGGGCCAGGCCTTCCAGCAGAGCGCGGGCCAGATGGCCGGGGGTCAGGTTGTCGGGCGAGAGGCCAGTGAAAGAGGCGCGCCGCTGCGGATCATCCCGCGTGCCGGTAAAAGTCGGCTCGCAGCGCAGGCCGTCGCAGCCCGGCGGCGCGGCGGCGGCCAGGCGGTTCATCGTCTCGTAGAGGGGCTCCTCGGCTGCCAGGCCGAACACCTCCTGCCCAATGCGTCGAAACAGACCGGCCAGATGGGCGTAGGCGCTGCCACCGGGATAGCCCGCGCCCACCAGCAGGTAGCGCGGCGCGCCATCCGGCCCGGGGAGATAGGCGCGGGTGTCGAATCCCGGCACTCGGACAAAGGCATCGATCTGCGCCGAGAGCTGCCCGCCGGTGCCGATATTGACCAGCACCGAACGCGCCGGCTCGGCGACGCTCCCCAAAAAGCTGGCCTGATTGTCGCCCAGAGCGACGGCCACCGGCGTGCCCGCCGCCAGGCCGATCTGCCGCGCCTGCGCGGGGGCCAGGCCGGTGGCCAGGGAGCCGGTCGGGCGCACGGCGGGAAAGAGGGACGCAGGCAAGTCCAGCCGCGCGATGATCTCCCAGGCCCAGCGGCCGGCCAACACGTCGTATAGCGCCGAGCTGCCGGCGTCGGTGGGGTCGGTGCAGGGCGGACCGCCGGTCAGGTGGGCGACGAGGGCGTCGGGGATAAAGCAAGCCGTCGCTTCGGCGGGGAGCTGCCCCCGCTCGCGCAGCCCATAGAGGGTCGGCCCCATATAGCCCGCAGCCGGGGCGCAGCCCATGGGCGCAAAGGCGGCGTCGCCGCCGGCTGCGGTGATAAAGCGTTCCAGATAGGTGTCGTCGGAGCCGGGAACCCGCTCCTCAACGCGGCGGTCCTGCCAGGTGATGGCTGGGGCCAGCGGCATCCCGGCAGCGTCGAGAAGCGCCACCCCGTGTTGCTGGCCGGTGACGCCGATGGCCTCCACGCCGATGCCCTGGGCGGACAGCGCCGTCTTCGCCTCGGCCAGGCACTCGATGGCCAGGACATTCACCCGTGGCAGGTCTAGCTCGGCCCGCCCCGGCGCCGGATGGCGCGTCGCGCCGTGCTCGCGGGTGCGCGTCAGCAGCACCGCGCCGCTGCCCGCCTCCCAGGCCACGGCGCTCAGCGTGGTGGTGCCGATGTCGAGCCCCAGAAAAGCGTTCATGCGCCCCTCCGGGAGGTGGACGGTGCCACGATCAGAGCACCTCCACGGTGCGGCGCTCGATCTCGTCCCAGTTAGGCTCTAACCCCAGGCCGGGGCCGTCAGGGACGATGACGTTACCGTCCTCCACCTTTAAGGGCTGCTTGAGCAGGGGCGTGGCCGACGGCTCGGCGGGGTCGACGCCGTTGAACTCGAAATACTCGCAGTTGCTCATCGCCGCCAGGGCGTGGGCGTGGGCAAAGCCAAAGGCCGGGCCGCGCTCGTGCACCTCGCAGGGCGCGCCCCAGCCCTCGGCCACGTGGGCCACCTTCATCAGGCCGGTGATGCCGCCCGAGACCACGGCGTCGCCACGGATGATATCGGCGGCGTTCTGGGCCAACATCGTCGCGGCGATGTGCGGCCCGCCGAACACCCACTCGCCGGCGGCGATGGGCAGGTCCAGCGTGGCGCAGAGCTTGGTCAGCGCGGGGAGGTCGTGCTCCTGCAGCGGCTCCTCCAGCCATTTGTAGTCCAGCTCCTCCAGCGCGCGGCCCACCCGCACCGCCTCGGGGTAGGTGTAGGTCTGCACCGGATCGTGCATCAGCGCCAGGTCGTCGCCCAGCGCCTCGCGCACGGCGCGGGCCACGGCGATGTCGCGCTCCGGCCCCAGGCGGCTGTGCAGCTTGTAGCCTTTGAACCCCAGCGCCTTGACCCGCAGCCCAAGCTCGACAAAGGCGTCCAGCTCGGGATAGTTGCCCGAGCTGACATAGGCCGGGATGCGGTCGCGAAAGCGACCCAGCAGCTTGCACACCGGCATCCCCGCCGCCTTGCCGGCGATATCCCACAGCGCCACGTCGGCATAGCCGATCATCCAGGGGTGCAGCCAGTTAAAGCGGTTGGCGAACCACAGCTTTTGGTAGATGTACTCGCGGTCCAGCGGATCGACGCCCACCAGCTCGTGGCGAAAGGCGTCGAGCCAGGTCTGGGCAAAGGGGCGCGCCGGCCCAAAGGTGTAAAAGGCGTCGCACAACCCCTCGATGCCGGCGTCGGTCTGGATGCGGATCAGCGCCAGCAGCTCGGGCTCGGCGGTGGCGGGCTCGGGCGGATGAGCGCGGCGGTCGAACTGGGCGCGGGTCTGGCCGGGGATGATGAACATGCGCCGCACCGCCCGGGGGCGGCCCAGGTCCAGCAGGTGAATCTTGACGTCGTTGATCAGCATGGTCGTCGTCCTCAGACCTTTGGCGGCTGCCACGAGGGGTCCATCGGGCGCCCGGCGGCCACCCAGGCCTCGTACTCGCGGCGCCCCTCCTGGCTCAATGGGTGATACTTGGCCACGTTGCCGGTGCGCGAGATCATCAGCTTCTCAAAGACCTCGCTCTCCGTCTTGTTCTGGCACAGCGCCAGCAGCTCCTCGGCGATGCTGGGCGGGATGACGATGACGCCGTCGTCGTCGGCCACCACGATATCGCCGGGCATAATCAGGATGTTGCCGCAGCCGACGGGCACGTTATAGTCCCAGGGGTAAAGCTCGAAAAAGCCGGCGTTGGCCGGCGTGGCGCCTCGGGCAAAGATGGGCAGGCCGATCTCTCGCGCCGGGGCATAGTCGCGGATGCAGCCGTCGGCTACCAGGCCGCGACCGCCGCGGGCGTGGATGCCGGTCATGAGCATCTCGCCGGCCACGCCGGTCTGCATGTGGCCGCGGGCGTCGACCACCAGGATGTCGCCTTCCCCCACGGTCATGATCGACGCCCACAGCGCCGAGCGCCGCTCGATGGCCTCCTCCTGGGTGCCCGAGACCACGTCCTCGCGGCGGGGCAGGAATTGCAGCGTCACCGCCGTGCCCACGGCGTGGCGTCCTGGGGTGAGGGTGTGCAGGCCCACCGCCACGTGGCGCAGGATGTTGAATTCGGAGCGCATCATGCTGGCGATGATCGCCGTGCCGATGCCGGAGAACCCGTCGACGATGTGGCGGGGCGGCCGCGCGATGTCTGTTTGGGGCATGCGATACTCCTTTGAACGGTCAAGCCGTTACTACGAACGGATAGGGCAAGGCTTATTCCTCGTCGTGATCAGCCGAATAATTGTTCGCTAGAGATGGTCGGGCACCAGAACTTTTCGATGTAGGCGACGACCAGGCCCGTGCCGGCCCAATGGTCCACATAGGGCAGGCGGGCGGGATTGTACATGGCGTCGGTGAGGTCGCGCACCAGGGCGATATCCACGCCCCAGCGCACCATCTGCTTGATGGCGAAGGAGCGGTTGAGGATGCACATGTTGGTGTGCACGCCCATGATCAGCACCTGCTCCACCGCGCGGTGCTGCAGATAGCTATAGATCCGCGCCCCGTCGTCGGCGATGACGTCGCGATCGGCGTCGATGTCGATGGCCGGATGCTGGCGCGTCCATGGCCTGCTGACCTGCGACTCGTTGGTATCCGAGCCGTGATCGCTGGCGTCCACGGGGAGGGGATAGTCGATGACGTCCGTCCGCTCGGGCGGCGGCTCCACCTCGGGGACGGCCAGGATGCGCTCCCGCGCCGGGTGGCCCGCGTAAAAGGCCATGGTGTCCGAGGGGGCGTGAATGATCCACACGCCGCGCTCCCGTGCGGCATGGACGGCGGCGTTCATCCTCGGGGCCATCGCCTCCACCCGCTCGGATGCGCCTCGGCTCCAGTGGGCGTCCCACATGTCGCAAAGGATCAGCGCCACACGATCGGCGGCGATCGTCTTTTCCGCGCTGTAGCGCTCCCAGACGTTGTGCCCGCCGGCGTCCTGAATCAGGCGTTGGCGGCGGAGGGTCAGATGTAGATCGCGGCTTGCGGCGTGTTCAGGCATGGTATGCTCCCTCGAGAATAGAATGCTATGCAGCGGCGGCCTGGAACTCGATGCTTATCGATCCGCCAGTTAGCTCAAGCCTCCGAACCAGGTAGTTGACCTTGGATTCCTTCTTGCGCTGGTCAAA
>SKLG01000293.1 GCA_007123335.1 Anaerolineae bacterium
ACGACTTGAATCTCGACGCCACCATCGGCGAGATGGCCGTTCAGGATGCAGAGAACGAGCAGCCCCCCATAGAGCCCGAGGCGGACGATAGCGAGCCAGCGGAGGCGCCCGCTCAAGAGGCCGTCATCGAGGATAGCCCAAAAGAGCCAGAGGACCTGGCTGCTCCGCAGAGCGATCCAGCCGACGACGAGCCCGCTGTCGCCGCCGAGGACGCCGTCTCTGCCGCGTCGGCGATCCGCGAGCCGGAATGGGCTCCGGAGAGCCCCGACGACGCTTCCTTGCCGGCGATCATCCCCGCAGAAGATGGCCGTGCAGAGCAAGAGGATCAAGAGTCATTTTGGCTGGCCGCTGTTGACTCGCCCCTGGACCATGTCGATAATCCCATTCCGATGGAGCCCATCATCGCCCTGCCGCACCGCTCGATCCCCTCGGTCAAGCGGCCGCCCACAGAGCAGGAGCGCGCCGATGCCCTCTTGTTTCAACAGATCGCGGTAGAACCCGCGCCGCTGCACACGGCGAGCCTACAGATCCTGCCCCGTCGTCCCGAGATCCTCTCGCGAGTGGGCCGCGCCATCCTCTATCTGCTGGTGTTGCTGGCGGCCCTGAGCCCCATCCTCACCGGCGGCCAAACCACCGCCTGGGTGCAGCCGCGCCGTTCGGTCATGCAACTGGCATCGAATCTCTCTACGCTGCCCGGCGGGTCGGTGGTGCTGGTCTCTTTTGAGTACAGCCCCAGCTTTGCCGGAGAGCTGAATCCGCTGGCCACCACTGTGCTGCGCCATCTGGCCGCCCAGTCGGTGCCCATCGTGGCCATGTCGACGCGGCCCGAGGGGGTGGGGCTGGCCGAGCAGGTGCTGACCGCCGTCGCCGACGCGACGCCTGGGTATACCTACGGACAAGATTATGTCATCTTGGGCTATTTGCCAGGCCAGGAGGCGGGGTTGCGCATCATGGCCCACAGCATGGCCGATGCCTTTGCCGTCGACCATGTGCTTGGCGGCCGCCTGGACCAGTTTCCCCCCACACAGGGCCTGGCGACGATTCAGGATGCGGCGCAGATCCTGCTGGTGGCCGATGATGACATGGCGGTGCGACGCTGGATCGAACAGCTCGGGAGCCGCTATGCGCTCCAACGCTCGCCGCTGCGCCTGCAGGCACTGGTCACCGCCCGCATCGAGCCGATGCTCGTCGCCTATGCCGAGGCGGGACAACTCGACACGGTGATCGCCGGGGTCTATGGCGCGCCCCAGTATGCGGCGAGCATATCGCCCGCCACCGGCATCGGCCCGGACGATATCGGTATCGCCAAGACGTCGGGCTTGGGGCCGAGCACCGATGCCTTGGCCGCCCTGTTTGGGCTGGTGCTTTTGGTATGCGTGGTCACCAATGTCGTCTATGCCGCGTGCGGCGAGACAGCCATCGCCGCCAACGACGGCCCCAATGCCCCCCATAGCACGCTGCGAGGGAAGAACCGGTGAACATCTTCTCGCAAATAGCCATCGTCCTGGATCGCCTGTTGCCTGGGAATGGCGCAGAGATCGTGGGCATCTGGATCGCCGCTTTGCTGACGCTGGCCGTCTTGAGCTATATCCTGGGCGAGAATGGCATCTTTCGCATCGCCGAACACCTCTTTGTCGGCGTGGCGGCGGGGTACGCCGGCGCTCTTGCCTGGAGCCATGTGCTCGCGCCGCGTCTGACCCTCTTGATCACCGACCCGTATGCCAACTGGCACTATGGCGTCTTTTTCGTGCTCGGGCTCTTGCTCCTGGCTCGCGGGGTGAGGCCGCTCTCGGCATTGGCCAACCTGCCCTTGTCCATCCTGTTCGGCACCGGCGCCGCGTTGGCCCTGGGCGGCGCGCTGGCGGGTACGCTGGTGCCGCAATTGGGGGCCACCATCCGCTCTGTCGCGCCGGGCGACTATGGCGGGGGCCTTTTGGGCTGGGCCTATGCGGTGGATGCCCTGCTGCTGGTGTTTGGCACCGTGGCCACCCTGGCCACCTTTCACTATGCCGCCCGTGGTCGCGGCCCGCTCAACGTCGTGAGCGATGGCTTTATGCGCATCCTGCAACGGGTGGGCAACAAGTTTATCCTCATTGCTTTTGGGGCGCTCTTTGCCGGCGCCATCCTGACCTTTTTCACCATCTTGCAGAGCAGGATTGCCTTCTTGCTCCTCGAATGGCTCAGACTGGACATAGGACTCTAGGCCCATGAGCAATGACCTTCAGCCGACATCGATCATTGCCGTGGATATTGGCAGCGCGCTCACCCACGTCTGTCTCGTGGATCGCGTAGAGGGCGGCGCGCACGACGCGGCCGGCTCCGATGCCGCCCATCGTTTCATCGCCCATGCCGACGCCCCGACGACGCTGGCGGCGCCCGAGAACGACATCACCCTGGGGGTGCGCCGCGCCATCCGCCAACTGGAGCGCATCACCCAACGCCGTTTGCTCGACGAGGAACAACCGCTCATGCCCGAGCGAGACTCGGGCGAGGGCTTTGACGCCCTGGTGGCCACATCCAGCGCCGCGCCCCCCCTGCGCTGCCTGATCCTGGGGCTCACCAGTGATCTGAGCCTGGAGAGCGCCGAGCGCGCCTGCCTCTCCTCCAACGCCACCGTCGCGCGCACCGTGCGCCTGGGGCCTCACCAAGAAGAGTGGGGGGATGACGGCGCCAGCCCCACCCTCGTCGATTGGCTGCGCACCAGCCCACCGGATGTGGTGGTCATCACCGGCGGCATCGATCGCGGCCCCACCGCGCCGCTCGAGGCCGCCGCCGAGATCCTGGCCCTGGTCTATGCGGATATCGATCCCGATCTGCGGCCCATGATCATCTTTGCCGGCAACCAGGAGGCGCGACGTCCGGTGGCCAGAGCGGCCTTGGGCCCGGCGTCGGAGGAACTCTTTGACTATCGCGTGGTGGACAATGTGCGGCCCAGCGTCGACACCGAGACCCTGGCAGAATTGCAGCGCGAGCTGGCCGCCGCCTATGTGCAGCGCAAGCTGGCCGCACTGCCCGGATATCGCAAACTGCGCGAATGGTGCGCGGTGCCCATCGCCTCCACCCTGGAGGCCCTCGGCACCACCTGGCGCTATATCGCCCGCCGCAACCATCTGCAACAGGGTGTGTTGGGCGTCGACGTGGGCAGCACGGCTACCTGCATCGCCTCCGCCCAGGATACCATCTACCAGTGGGCCGTCGGGGCCAGATTGGGCACCGGCTTTGGCATCCGCGAGCTGTTGGCCCATGGCGAGACGTCACGCTCAGCGTCACGCTCGGCGTCACGCTCGGCATCACGGTCGACGTCACGGTCGGGGAGCATGGCGGACGCATCCTCGTGGTCGGCGCCCTGGTCGCTCGACGGCGTCCATCGCTGGCTGCTCTCCCCGATGGAGCCGCAGGATACGCTCAGCCACCTGGAGAACATGGCTCTGCGCCCCTATGGCATCCCGCAAACGATGGACGATCTGCTATTGACCCATGCCGTGATCCGCCAGGCCCTGCTGCTGACGATGCGCAGGATGCGCCGACAGCACTGGCATCGAGCGCCCTCTTTGACGGCATCGCCGACGCCGCCGGGATCAACGCTCTCGAACCCGGCAGAGAACCCCGAATCGGTCATCACCCCTTCCTTTGATCTGATCGCCGTGCGCGGCGGCGCCATCGTGCGGACGCCGATGGATGGGTTGATCGCCCTGAGCGTGTTGGATGCGCTTCAACCCACCGGATTGAGCCGTCTGGTGCTCGACTGGGCCTCGATCTGGCCCCAGTTGGGCATCATCGCCCGCATCGCGCCGCTGGCGGCCAGCCAGGTGTTGGAGCGCGACAGCTATCGCGATCTGGGCGCCCTCATCGCGCCCATCGGCGAGGCCCGCGACGGCGAAGACGCGCTAAACATCATCATCCGGCGCGATGATGGCGAGGTCATAGACAGCGATATCCCCGCCGGCGAGGTCCGTCGCTTTCCGCTGGCTCTGCACGAATACGCCGACGTCGAGGTGCGCCCCAGCCGCGCCTTTGATATCGGCCTGGGGCGCAAGGGTTTCGGGGGGCGAGCACGAGTGCGCGGGGGAACCTTGGGCATTATCGTAGACACCCGAGGACGGCCACTCAGCCTGCCCCAGATCCCGTTGCTGCGCCGCGAGCGTCTGCACCATTGGCTGGCCAGCCTGACCGAGAGCGACGAGGAACCGGCCCCTCCCTCTGAAGGTCCGCCGCACGCGCCCCCAGGCCAGACGCCGCTGCACCTCGAGGAGGAGAGCACAGAGATGATGTGGAGACACGACCGATGATGACCGTAGCGGCGGCCCTGGCGGCCCACACTCCGCGACTGGCGTCGTCCGTCGATCTCGTCCGTCGACGGCTGCTACAAAGGACGGGCGATGTCCTCGTGCACGTCGGCGATCGTGTCGATGCCAGCGATGTGGTGGCCCGCGAGATGCTGCCGGGCCGCCTGCGCGTGATCGATGTCGCCAAGGAGCTGGGCGTCAGCCCTGGCGCGGTTGCGAGATATCTGCGCGTCCAGGAGGGTGAGACAATCACCGGCGGCACAGAGCTGGCCACGGTCCGGCGGCTGGGATTGCGCGTCAAGCAGCTCTTGTCGCCGGTGGAGGGGCTGGTGATCGGCATCCGCAACGGGCTCTTGTTCGTGCGCCAGGAGCCGCGCCCCCGAGATCTCGCCGCCTATGTGCCCGGCGAGGTTCTGGAGGTCTTTCCGCACCGAGGCGTCTCCATCGGCACGACGGGGGCGTTTGTGGGTGGCATCTGGGGCTGCGGCTCTGATCATGGCGCTGATTACAGCGCGGCTGGGTACAGCGGCGCTGAGTACAGCGGCGCTGGGTACAGTAGCGCTGGGTACAGCGCGGGCGTGCTGGTGGTGACGGTCGATCATCCGCAAGCCCCCCTCACCTGGCAGCAGGTGGGCATCCGCTACCGAGGCACGGTGCTTGTCGGCGGCACGTTGCAGGATCCACGGGTGCTCTACCGCGCGCGCCAGTTTCGCGTCCACGGGATTGTGGCAGGCAGCATGCACCCAGGGCTCCGTCCCGTCTGTGAGCGCCTGGGGATGACGGTGATCATCACCGAGGGGATGGGCCAGATACCCATGGCCGAACCGGTCTTTGACCTGCTGCGCTCGCTACACGGCCACACGGCGCTGCTCGGCGGCGCCCCTGGGGGAGATGGCCTCGGCGCCGCGCCCGACCTCGGCAGCGGCACCGGCCCGGAGGTGATCATCCCGCAGCCAAGAGGCCGCCAGACCCTGGTTCGTGAGGCGCCGCGTGCGCTAGAGGTGGGCATGGTGGTGCGCCTGACCCGTCCGCCCCATGTCGGCACGGTGGCTCGCGTCGAGGCCGTGCCCGTGACGCCGCAGCTCACAGCGGTGGGCATACCGGCCATGGGGGCCACGGTGCGCCTGTCCAACGGCCAGCGGGTGTTCGTGCCCCTGGTAAACCTGGAGGTCCTGATCTGAACCGCGCCCCTGGCGCGATGACCCGCGAGCAATCCGAGTTCTCGAGAGGCCAGATATGCGCCTATCCACCGAGCTGAAACAGACGTCGACCGCCGCCCTCCCGTCCCTTTCGTCACGCAGCGCCCGCTTTCGCCAGGCCAGCCGTAGCCGAGTAGCAGAGGCCGAGCCGACGCGGCATGTGGACCTCCTGCGCGCCTTTTTCGAGCGCTATGCGGAGCTGCCCTTTGAGGAGCGCTACGCCCGCTCCCTGGCCTACGCTCTGGAATCGGCTCCGGTCTATTTGCTGGACGACGAGCGGCTGGTGGGCATGCTCTATCAAACGACCCCGCCGGGCCAACATCGCCCCACCTCGCCCTGGGACGACGCCTGGCAGGCGTACGACGCCTCGGCCCAGATCCGCCGCGCCCAGGAGCGAGAGATCGAGCCCTATCTGCGCATCGGCGGCGCGCCGGGTCACGTGGGTTGGCGCTGGGACTGGATCCTGGAGCGGGGCGTCGAGGGCCACCTGGCCGTGCTGCGCGA
>SKLG01000507.1 GCA_007123335.1 Anaerolineae bacterium
CCCTCCTCAGCGAACACCTCGCGCAGCCTTTCGATGACATAGTCGCCACGCTGAAACACGAGCATCATCGTGCGCACGCCGCCCACGGCGTTGATCTTGATCATTTCTTGTCTCTCCTCAGTCGAGATTAGGAAACCCTATAGAGGCACTGTAGCACAAGGTATCTGGCGACGTCAATCGCCACCTTGTCAGACCAACAAGCTACCACCATGCTTGCATTGAATCACAACTTGCGGCGCAAGGGGGCTTTTGGTATAGTACAGTTGTGATAGCCAAAGGAGTGAGCGATTGTGAAAGTCAAGCTCATCATGACCTGGAATATTCGTGAAGGGCGCGAGACCGAATATCTGGATTTTTTGACGCGCGAGTTCACCAAGGCGTTGGTGAGTATGGAGATCCAGCCCACAGACGCCTGGTATGCGGTGTGGGGGCAGGGACCACAGGTATTGGCTGGCGGCATGACCGATGATCTCGAGACGATGGAAAAGGCGCTGGCCAGCCAAGAGTGGCGCGAGTTCTTGCAACGCCTACACGAGTTGGTAGTGAATTTCGACTATAAGGTGGTGGAACTCGGCCGGGGATTCCAGATCTAGGCAGTCGCGACCGAGGGATAGAAACAAATCAGCGCCATGATCGCAAGAGATTCTGCGATCATGGCGCCAAAGTGTTACGCTATCGACCTGCCAATCAGTCGGCTTTTGCTGTGGTCGACGAGGCTGTGGACTCGGGCTTGGACGCCTCACTACTGCCTTTATCCCCATTTGATGTGTCGACCTTGGACTCGCCGTCGGTCTTGGGCGTGCCCGCCGAGTTGTTCGCCCGGTTATCCGTTACATAGAACCCTTTGCCCTTGAACACAATACCCACAGGATGGATCACCCGATGGACATGCCCATCACACTCGGGGCACTCTTCCACCGGAGCATCCGAAAAATGCTGAAAGCGGTCAAAGCGGATGCCACATTCTTCACATTTGTACTCGTACGTCGGCATACAACCAACTCCTCCGCCACGATCACCCATCGAGAGGCCCCATAGGGAGTCTCTCATACCTACCTTGATAATAGCAATCGGCCCAAGATTATATCGCAGGATGGCCTCGGCGGCAAATCGCCGACGGCCAGCCAAGAGCTGCCGTCCATGAACGATCGTTGGCGCCACATGGGCAAGAGATATTTTCCGGCGCTGATCCTTGGAGGCACCGCTCTCGGGCTTTTGGCCCTCCTTACCGTTGTTGCTCCGTCACCGCCAGGCTCGGTGGAGTCTTTTTCGTCGGCTATGGCCTTGGCTACCGACAATGGCCCAACCACTAGGGGAGCGACATTGCCAAGAGCCTGGGCGACCTCAAGCCCGACACCCCTACCCACAGCCACGGCATCACCGACCCGATCGGCGACGCCCACCGTCACGCCCAGCCCGACGGCCACCGCCTCAACTACGCCAACACCGACGTTCACCCCATCGCCCACACTAAAGCCGTTGCATCCCCCAGCCGATGACGACCCCACGCGCATACAGGCGCCGACCATCGGGCTCGATGCGCCGGTGGTCAGCATGAACGCCAGCGCAGGGATTGATGGCTTGGTGACCTGGCGTGTCGCCGAGTATGCGGCGGGATTCCATCGCGGCACAGCCCGACCGGGACACGTGGGCAACACAGTGATCGCCGGTCACAATAATATTCTCGGCGAGGTCTTTCGCGATCTGCATCGGCTGGCACCGGGAGATACCATAGTCCTCTGGGTAGGATCGGAGCACTATCAGTATCAGGTGCATGCCGTCTATCGGCTGCCGGTCACCGGCGCGCCGATGGAGATCCTGCGCGACAACCTGCGCCTTTTATCGCCCACCGCCGACCAGCGGTTAACCCTCATCACCTGCTGGCCACCGTGGAGCAACACCCATCGCACCGTCATAGTCTGCTTCCCCGCCCCCTAGAATAGCAAAACCTAAAGACATATAATTTCATCTATATAACTGCTGAATTAACCAAAGCAATCATGGCTAGACAGTCCAGCTTTCTGCAGCGCGTTGCCACCGTCGTTTTTGACACCAAATGGACCTCAGGCCATAATGATATAGTCAATAAGTGCCAGCACTTTTCCATCAGAATTTGACACGATGACCGTGGGCGCCGGCTAGGTGACGATTGCAGCAGATCGAGTATGCCACGCAAGGTGCCCCGATACATAATGGAGGTCTGGATGCCGAAAGGTTCTATCCAAGAGACGCGCATGGCTACTCGCGCGGTCCAATTGCGCGAGCAGATTCGCGAGCTTGAGGTGGCCGCGGCCGGTTTTCAGGGGCGATCAGCAGAAAATGCCCGCGCGTTGCTCACGCTGCGCGACCAGGTAGATGAAGAACTCGTCGCTCTTGAGGAGCAGGGCATGGACCTGCGCCCGGAGCGCACGCGCGTCAAGACGGTTGATAATATTCTGGTACGCAAAGCCCGGGGCTTGGAGCGCGCTCTGAGGTCAACGGGAGGATTTGCAGGCGCACGCCGTGACGCTCAACCATCCGACGATCAGTGGTGGTGGTTCCTCGATGAGTATATCGCCGAGCAGCGTCGCAAAAGCGCCAAGAAGTTCATTACCATCTTTGTGTTGGCTGCGGTGTTGCTCATTGGCGGGAATTGGGCCATGAACCGCTTCTTTGGGATGGACCCGATTGAACGTGAGGCCCGCGGCTACATCTCGAGCGCCGAGCAGGCACTCGCCATGGGCAACTATGAGGAAGCCATCGCCGAGTATCAGCGAGCGATCGAGACGCAACCCGAGATGTCTGAAGCCTATATCGGCCTCGGCGTCCTGTATGAGCTTCAGGGCCGCCATGAGGAATCGCAGCAAACACTGGCCAGGGCAGAGGAGTTGATCGCTGATCGTACCATGTACCTGCTTGCTCTATCGCGCGCCTACTCGAGCATAGGTGAGATGGATCAGGCTCTGGAGGCCGCCGAAGAGGCGGTTGAGCTGTCGCCTGAATCGGCGCAGGCCTATTTGATCCGAGGCGGAGTGTATGAAGCGATAGGACGGCGCGCAGAAGCACTGACCGACTATGAGCTATCGGGAGAGCTGGCCCGAGAGCAGGGTGAGGATGCTCTGTACGTTCTAGCACGCATGCGCATGGGCATGCTACTACAATCTGGAGCGGGTGGCGGCATGCCTGGAGGCGGAGCCGGCTTTTAGCGTCTGCCGTGAGCTCGCGTTATAGGGCGGTTTGGGTATCTATCGGGGCGACCTATAGTGGTTCGCCCCGATGATCTTTGTCTGGACAGTGCTTAGGAGACGACCAGCTCGGCTTTGACCCCGTTCACGTCTATCAAGTACTCGCCTTTCTCAAGCCCTCGCAGGTCGATCACGATCTCTTGGTCAAAGGGCACCAGCGCCTCGGTGCAGAATTGGTCAGCGGGACGCTCGGTGTACAGCTCGACGCGGATGATATGTCCTTGCACCGCCTGTACATGATCGGCGAGGCGAGTGCAGCCATCAGCCAAGTTCCCACGCACAACGATCGTGGCGCTGACCTCTCCGACATCCACCACCTCTATGCTGTCTACCGCCGCCCGCCCGGTTATCACCCCATCCTTTGGCTCATCAGGATCTCCCGGATCACGCTGTGGCACACTGAGCATATCCGGCTCCAGCGTCAAGGTCTGAGTAATGCCATTCACATCCAGCACATACTCTCCCGCGGTCAGCTCAGAGAGATCGAGCGGCAATGTCTCTTCATAAGGGGTGAGCACCTGAGCGCACATGCGATCTGCAGGGCAAGATACATAGACCCACAGATAGATCGTGTCGGCCGAAACCCGCTGATGAAAGTGATCCACCTTGGTGCATGCATCGGGCATGACACCGCGGATGGTCACGCTCGCCTGCACCGGCAACGACTCTATCAGATTCACCTGCACCTCGTCGACGGGCGCCAAATTGTCCGCAGAGGGCATATCGGTATCCTTGGGCGAATAGAGCAACGCCTCATCTAGATTCAGCTCGGCTTCAGCGCCGTTGGCGCGTACCGCATAGCGTCCCGGCGCCAATCCCTCCAAAGAGAGCATCGTCGTAATCTCAAAGGGAGTCAACACCTGGGCGCACAACACATCAGGCGGACGCACCGCCATCACCGAGAGGGTGATCACGTCACCTCGAACCCGCTGTTTCACGTCCACAATACGGATACAGGTCTCGGGCAGGTTGCCGCGCAACACAACGAGAACCTCACCGGGAACCGTCTCGTCGACACGCAGCTCGATATCGGTGACATCGACATCCACCGGTTGCTCCTCGTCGATTTCCTCTTCTACAGGGGGAGCGGGCACGGTAGGCTCAGACGGTGTAGGTTGGGGCGTAGGGGTGACGATAGGCGCAACCTGGGGCTCAAACGGCGCCAATGTCGGGAGTTGATGCTCGGGCACAGGCGTGGGTACAGGGCGCGGCACACAACCGATCATGGTTGCGATAAGCAACACCGCCAACACAACATACGAGTATAGAACACGGCGCGACATTCTCACGGAACCTCCTTACGGCATATGTCCCAGACATGACACATGATAGACTCGGGGCTGCCTCCTGAACGCTCCTGGGTAACGGCAAGTTCCAAGGCAGAATCCTATGCCGAGACACCGTGGACAGAAGAGCTTGGCCAAGTGGGATGAAGCCGAGCCGGATCATGCGTCAAGGCCTGGGCAAAGCCTCGGCACCTGCTGGCATAACATCCTCAGGCCAGGATAGGAAGCAGCACGCCGCGCCGTCGACGATAATGGGCGGCACAAAAGACGCGACGCGTAACCCGCATACCACCTTGATGATACGTGGATACTTGTCAGTTGGCAAGATTCGGGGGTGTTGCGGCTATGCGCGCACCGCTACCCGCTCAAGCCAGGCCGTAGTGATCTCCAGCCCAAATCCCGGCGCGTCGTCAGGTATCAGGTAGCCATCCTTGATGATCGGCGTGCCGGGCAAGTGAACCATCTCCTCCAGGGGGACGCCTGGCGCCGCCACCGTCTCGGAGCGTTCGCCCCAAGGTATCGCCGGCGTCGCATAGGCCAGATGCTGACCAAAAGGAAAGTTCATCCCGCCGTGGGTGATGACCGACAGGCCAAAGGCCTCGGCCAGATGGCAGATGCGTTGTACGCCGCTGATCCCTCCAGCCCACAACACATCGGGCTGCAGGATATCCACCCACCGCTCGCCAGCCGCTCTGGCAAAGGGATAGGGCGTGTACCAGTGCTCGCCGGTGGCCAGCGGTTGATAGGGCACGCGCTGGCGCAGCGCGGCGAAACCGTCGCGATCCTCAGGATTCAGCGCATCCTCGACCCACTTGAGTCGATAGGGGCGCAGGATCTCGGCTAGCCGCACGGCATAGTCGACATCGAGGGACATCCAGCAGTCGAGGGCCAGCTCTACGTCATCGCCGACGATTTCGCGAGCCCGAGCCACCCGCTCCTCCTCCTTGCGCAGGCCATCTAGGCCATCCCATGGACCATGCGCCAAAAAGATCTTGACCGCCCGAAAGCCCAATTCCAGAAACCAGCTCAGGCTGGCCTCCAACCCGTAGGAGAGATCGGTGTTGCTGGCATAGCAAAAGATGCGCTCCTTCTGCGGGCCGCCCAACAGCGCATACACCGGTTGGCCGAGGACCTTTCCCTTGAGATCCCATAGGGCGCAATCGACAGCGCTGATGGCATAGCTGGCCAAGCCATAGCTGCCATATTGCAACGAGGCACGGTTCATCATGTCCCACATCTTGTCGATGGCCATGACGTCCTGCCCGATGAGCATCGGCCCAAACTGGTCCTCGATGATGCGCTGCACCGGCCCACCGTGGATGGTCATGCCAAATCCACGGGTGCCATCCTCGGCGGTGATCAGACAGGCAAGCCGCTCCCAGCGCTGGGCAGCTGGCGCAGACGACGCACCGGAACGCAGCTCGGGATAACGCCAGGTGGGCGAGACAAAGCGCCGTGCGTC
>SKLG01000384.1 GCA_007123335.1 Anaerolineae bacterium
CGGGCTGCCGCCAGCGTGGCGCGGATCTCGGTGGGGTGATGGGCATAGTCGTCGACCACCAACACCCCGCCTGCTTCCCCCTTGACCTCAAAGCGGCGTCCCACCCCGCCAAAGGCAGCCAGCGCCTGGAGCGCGACGTCAGCCTCTACCCCGCAGCAGCGGGCGGCCAGCCAGGCGGCGGCGGCGTTCAGCGCATTGTGTTCGCCGGGTACCCGCAGGCGCAAGTGGGCCAGACGCTGTTCCCCCTCTTGGAGGGTAGCCTCGATCCCGCCCTGGTCGTTGACGCCAAACCCAGTCACCAGATAGCGCGCCTCGGGCGAGCGCCCATAGGTCCATATCTCTGGACTGTTGGGGCCTTGCAGTTCTCCCAGCACGCGCTGCAACTCGGGGCTATCGGCACAGGCGATCAGTCGTCCACCGGGCGCCATCCCCCGAACAAAGACCTCAAAGGCGCCCCGCAGATCGTCGAGATCGCGATAGCAATCGGGATGGTCCATCTCGACATTGGTCACCACGGCCACGTCGGGCGCCAGGCCGTGGAACATGCGGTCATACTCGTCGGCCTCGATGACGAACCATTGCCCCGCTCCGGCCCGGGCGTTGGTGCCCCACCCGGGGACCACGCCACCGATGATAAAGGATGGATCGGCCCCGGCGGCGTCCAGGATGGTGGCGATCATGGCCGTCGTCGTGGTCTTGCCGTGGGTTCCGGCGACGGCCACGGTGCGCTGGTCAGCCAGCAGTTGGCCGATAAAGGTCTGCCGTTTGACCACCGGCACGCCGGCGATTCGCGCCGCGCGGATCTCGGGGTTATCCTCCGGGATGGCCGACGAGACGACCACCAGCTCGGCATCAGCGATCTGCTCGGCTGCGTGGCCTTGATATACGATGACGCCCAGCGCGCGCAGCTCCTCCATGAGCGGCGAGAGGCGCAGATCCGAGCCCGACACGGCATGGCCGCGCATGGCCAGCACGCGGGCGATGGCCGAGAGCCCGATCCCGCCTATGCCGACGAGATGCACCCTTTGTGGCACCGGTTGTGAGCGATCAGAACGAGTATCCATCGCGCCTCAGCGTATCACTCGAGCCAGAAACAGCAGCCCGGTGAGATAGAGCAACAGACTCTGGCCCAGCAGGACAGGGCCTCCCAAAAAAGTAATGGGCAGAAAGCGGATCATACCTTGTGCCACAGGCGAGAGCTCGGTGGGGCGGAACCCAAAGAACCGGATCGGATAGCCAAAACGATCCAGATAGAACCAGATCGTGCCGGCGACGAGATAGCCATTCAATGTGCCGGTTAATAAGCCCATGATAAAGGCCTGGGCACCTCGCAAGGGCTGTCCTCCAAAGGCCAACGTTTCCCCTTCATAGGCCACAAAGGTACTGCCGATGATGATAAAGAGATAGATCCAGGCCTTGACCTCGTCTTCGCTGCGCATCGTCACAACGCCCTCGCCTATGCTCACGGCCCGAGCCAAACCTGTGGTCAGAATCGGCTCAAAGCGTGTCAAAAAGTAGAGCAAGAACATGAGCACCAGCGTCACGCCCAGCTCACGGAGAAATCCCCGGGCCAGGCCGATCAGCGCAAAGACGAATACGAGCACACCGAATAGGATCTCTATTGGAGCCACATATCCTCCCTGGCCCCGAATGGAAATAGCGCCGCTAACATCCAGGCACTGAGATGATGCTGTTCTAGTTATCCCCGCGGTCCGATCGGCGTTTTCTGGGCGTTGAGGCCGTATAGAGCCCAAAGGCGATCAAAACGACAATGAACAGGGCCACGATGCGGGCGACGGTCTGTTCGTCGGTCAAGGTCCGATGTACCTCTTCGCTGGGTAATAAGATAATGGCCTGGGGTCTGGTGAACACCATAGGAAATAAATAATAGATGATCAAAAAGCCGTTAATGACGCCGACGAATGTCCCCAGGAGCCGCAGCGCCAGCCCCTTGGGCTGCGGCAGTTGGTATTGGCCGATGAGATAGAACATCAACAAGACAACGACAAAGGTGACGAGCGACAACATCTGTACATCCTCTGGCGTTTCGACCAGAGGGGGCAGCGCCTGAACCTCTTGCCAGGCTTCCATCAGATCGCCGGTGAAAAACGCTCCGGTAAACATCAGCCGAAAGAGTCGATAGAAGCGATTGACCATGTTCCGCATAGCCGGAGCCAAATGCGATGCTACCAGCATACTGACAAAGATGCCGATCATCTGCAGCAGCTCGCGATTGATGCCACGGCGAAACCCCAGATAGCCGAATAGGGCTGCGGCTACGCCGATGAGCATCTGTTGGCTGACCGTCCAAGTTGCTTCCATCCTCCCTTTCCTCAGTGGCGCTTGCGATATGGCTTGGAGGCCGCATCACCTCCAGAAGCATATCATCCCCTCTATCACCGTCCCGCCAGCGTCTGTAACTCGGCGACGATGGCTGCCGCCGCGTCAGGCCGTGAGAGCTGGCGTGCAGCGACGCTCATGGTAGCCCGCCGGGTCGGATCGTTCAGTAACTCCTGTATCGTGGGCAACAAACGAACGAGCTCGTCATCAGGCAGAACCATGGCAGCGCCCCGCTCGGCCAAGAATCCGGCGTTGGCGTCCTGGAACTGGCCCGAATAGGGATAGGGCACCAGGATCGCCTGCAGGCCCACCGCCGGAAACTCGGCCAGCGTCGCCGCGCCAGCGCGGGCCACGACCAGATCAGCGGCGGCGAGCGCTGCGCCCATTTCCTCGTGCAGATAAGCGTGCAGATGATACCGACAACGGCGATTATCGGCAAGTGACTGGGCAGCATGACGCAGATCGTCAATATCCGCCTGGCCGCTAATATGTATCACGCGGGCCAGCGACAGCAGCTCGGGCAAGACCCGTTGTACAGCTTGGTTGATCGACCGCGCGCCCCGGCTGCCGCCCATCACCAACAAGATCGGCAGGTCGGCGTCGGCGCCCTCGGCCAGACCCAGGGCGCGGCGGGCGTCTTCTTGCGTCATCGTCAGCAGTTCCTTGCGCACGGGATACCCCGTCACGACAACCTTGTCTGGATGGAAGTGTTCCCCTGCCTGTTCAAAGGATACCGCTACCCGGTCGGCCCAGCGCGACAGATGGCGGATGGCCAGGCCCGGCTCGATGTCGGGCAAATAGATCAGGCAGGGGCAGCGTCGTAACCAGGCTCCGATGACCAGCGGCGCCGATACGAACCCCCCGGTGGACAAGACGACATCGGGCCGAAAGCGGCGCAGAACCCGCAACGCGTCGAATATCCCTCTACCCATGTTGGCGGCGCCGCGCAGGGCGCCCCATGGCCCGGCGCCCCGAATGGCGCCACAGCGCACCGTCAAGAACGGAACGCCCTCACGCGAGACGATGTCGCGCTCCAGCCCCTGTTCTTCGGCGCTCCCAACCCAGGCGACGGCGTGCTCGGCGTCCCGATCAAGGGCCTCGAGGACGGCCAGCGCCGGATAGACGTGGCCTCCGGTGCCCCCGCCGGTGATCAACAGTCTCATGGGCCTCCTATACCGGCGGCGCTCCCCTTTTCATTGGGGGCACTTCCGCGTGAAATGCTCAACAGGATGCCCACCGAGCCCAACGTGGTGGTTAGCGAAGAGCCGCCATAGCTGACCATGGGCAGTACCGTGCCGGTAAAAGGCGTGGTAGCGGTGATCACGCCAATGTGCAATGCTGCCTGAAAGGTCACCCAACAGACAAGGCCCACGGCCAGGAGCATCCCATAGCGGTCCTCAGCCTGGCGGGCGATGCGCAGGCCGCGCCACGTCCACAGGGCATAGAGCAGCAGCACAAAAGATGCGCCGACAAAGCCCAACTCCTCCCCAATGATGGCGAACATGCCGTCGGTGTGGGGGGCAAAGATCGAGAACTTTTGCTGGCTCTGGCTCAACCCCACGCCAAACAGCCCACCGGCGTTGAGCGCGGCCAACGATTGGACGGTCTGAAAGCCCTCCGCGAGAGCGGCGGTGAGCGGATCATTGATAAAGGTGCGAATGCGCTCCATGCGATAGGGCACTAGAAGAGCCACCAGTACCAGGGCCACGCCGCCGCACAGAAAACCGATGAGCAACTGGCGCATATCGGCCCCGGCGACAAAGAACATGGCGGCGGCGGTGGCGATCAAAACGATGGCTGTGGAGAAATCAGGCTGGATGACGACCAGCCCGGCCATGATGCCCAACAGGAGCGAAAAAGGGATCAGCCCCAGGCTGATGTCGCGAATCTGTTCTCCCCGGGAGGCCAGCCACACGGCGATATAGATCATGGCGCCCACCTTGGCTACCTCGACGGGTTGGATAAAGGAGGCCATGCGCTGGTGAAAGACCCAACGCCCCAGAAGGGCCATCGTGGCCAGGATGGCCATCGTGATGACCAGAATGGGGGTTGCCATGCGCCGATACCAGCGATAGTCGATCCGCCAGAATACGGCCATTGCCATGAGGCCAATGACCAGGGAGACCACTTGTCGGCGGAAAAAGTAGGCTGGCTGACCCTCATACAGGCCGCCTCGATATAGGGAAAAGCCATAGGAGGCGCTATAGACCATGGCCAGCCCGATAATGAGCAGCATCAAGACGATGAGGAATAGGCCCCAATCGGTGCGGGCGAGTTGCCCCTTTGGCCGTGTCTGGCGAAGAGCCTGTCTTTCTACGCTACCGATCACGGTCTCATCTCCTTATAACGCCGCTACAAGATTGCGAAAGCGCTGTCCACGCTCTTCAAAGTCCTGAAACGCGTCAAAGCTGGTGCCGCCCGGCGAGAGTAGGATCACGTCTCCAGGTTGGGCCAGAGAGGCCGCCAGTTCTACGGCGTCGTCGAGGGTATCGACA
Source organism: Anaerolineae bacterium (assembly GCA_007123335.1). Classification (GTDB taxonomy): domain Bacteria; phylum Chloroflexota; class Anaerolineae; order UBA1429; family UBA1429; genus SKLG01. The sequence continues at coordinate 4,836 of SKLG01000384.1, forward strand.
CGATGCAGCGCCGGCCGCGATGCCCCGGCGACTTGGATGGCCGCCTCGATGATCGGTGCGGCCTCGCCAAAGGCAATGACCGTCCGGGCGCGCTCGCCCACCACCTCGGCCCACTCTTCCCAGGGGAGGTGCTTGTCGCGCCCACCGGCCAGGAGCACCACCGGCTCCTCAAACGCGCGCAGGGCGGCGATGGCCCGCTCCGGCGAGGTAGCGATCGAGTCGTTGACGAACAGGGCGTCGCGCCAGCGCCGCACCGGCTCCAGGCGATGGGGCACGCCCGCAAAGGTGATGGCGGCATGACGCATGGGTGCCAGATCGAGGCCGCTGGCCAGCCCGCAGCAGGCCGCCGTGAGCACATTGGCCATGTTGTGTTCGCCGCGCAGTTGGAGCTCCGAGCGCGCACAGAGGAGGCGTTCACGTTGCCCGTCGCGAACCATAAGCGTCTCGCCCCGTACAAAGGCGCCAACCTCCACCGCCTCGCGCAGGCTAAAGGCCAGCAGGTGGCCACGCACCAGCTCGCGCAGGCTCCAGCCGTTGGGGTTATCGCGGTTCAGCACCGCCCAATCGTCGGCGCCCTGATAGCGCAGAATCTGCGACTTGGCCCGGCAATAGTCGGCCATAGAGTTGTGGCGATCCAGATGGTTGGGTGTGATGTTGGTGACGGCGGCGATGTGGGGGCTCCACCCGGCGGTGGATACCAGCGCGGCGGCTGCCTTTTGCCGATCATTGATAGGATGCGGGTCAGAGGCTGTGCAGCCCTCGCCCTGATAGGCGGGATCAAAGAGCTCCAGTTGAAAGCTAGACAGCTCCATCACCACCACGTCGGGGGCCTGATCCTCGTCGACCAGACGCTCCAAAAGAGGATATCCCAAATTGCCGCCCACCCAGACGCGGGCGATGGAATCGGCGATTCCATCTCCCGCGCGCTGCATCTCGCCGACCAGCGTCGTTGTCGTCGTCTTGCCGCTGGATCCGGTGATACCGATGATGGGCGCCGGGCACAATCGGGTAAAAAGCCGAGGTTCGCTGCTGATGGGGATGCATCGTCGCCGCGCCTCCTGGACCACCGGCGCCGTCGGCGGCACGCCGGGGCTGAGGAAAAGCAGGTCCACCCCGTTCAGCTCGGGGGTCGC
>SKLG01000249.1 GCA_007123335.1 Anaerolineae bacterium
GCCTCGACCAGCGCTCCTCATACAGCAACTATGGTCCCGAGCTAACGCTGTGCGCGCCATCGAGCGGCAGCCCAGGCCGGGGGATCATCACCACCGACCGCATGGGGCCGGCGGGCTATGACCAGAGCGACTATACCCTCACCGAGCGGTTTGGCGGCACCTCGAGCGCCACGCCCCTCGCTGCCGGCCTGGCCGCCCTGATCCTCACCCTCGACCCCGATCTGACCTCCGCCGAGGTCAAGCAGATCATGACCGATACGGCGGACAAGATAGGGATGGACAGCGACGGCGAGTATGTGGACGGCCATTCCCCCTGGTATGGCCATGGGCGCATCAACGCCGCCCGCGCGCTAGAGGCAGCCGCAGGCCGAGGGCCGCAGCGGCTGCCCCAGGTGTTGGCCATGGAGCATCGGGTAAACAGGGATATCCCCGACCTGGGCGAAGCGAGCGATACGATCCCCTTTCCCCTCGATGTGGAGATCAAGGAGATCGAGGTCGGCGTAGAGGTCCGACATACCTGGTCGGGAGACCTGCGCATCCGGTTACAGCCTCCCCAGGGGAGCGAGATCACCCTCTACAATCGCTCAGGAGGAAGCGCCCCGGACGTGGTGCACACCTATCGCTCCAGCGCAGAGCCGGCGTTATTCGCCGGCCTGCTGGGGAAATCGGCGGAAGGCGATTGGGTGCTCACCACGTCGGATCATGCCCGGCGAGATGTCGGCTTGCTCGTCAAATGGGAGTTGGCCGTCACCTACTGACGGGAGCCCTAGCGCCCAGGACGATAGCCGCCCCGCACCTCGCCGGCCCCATGGCCTTGATCAAAAAGACCCGCTGGCGACCCCTGCTGAGCGGTAACCCCTTTGAGAGGAGGAACGCGCGTGAACCGCATCGAGCGCGTGCGCGAGATCGTCGACGATATACTCTGCGACCAGCCCGACGTGGTGGAGCGCCGCTGCGGTTTCGTGCATCTCTATGGCGTGGCCCAGGCCGCGGCCCTGCTGGCCTTGCAGCGGGGGCTGGACCCCGAGCTGGCCACGGTGGCCGGGATGTTGCACGATATCGACACCTACCGCACGGCGTCCGGTCCCGACCATGCGGCGCGCAGCGCCGATGAGGCGCGCCGGATCCTGCTGGTCGCCGGTTCCTTTGCCGCCGAGGAGATGGAGGCGATCTGCGCCGCCGTCCGACACCACAGCGACAAGGGCGCCGTGCACGGCCCGCTGGACGAGCTGCTCAAGGATGCCGACGTATGGCAGCACTATTTGTACAACGTCACCCTGCCACCGCATGAGGGGCATGGACAACGGCGCGACGCGTTGCGGCGCGAGTTCTCGGTCGACGGGTAATCCTCGTCGACCATGAACCTGTGAGCCGGCGCCCCTCCCCGCAGAGCTCAGAATCTCTCTTCCCCTGCCTCGGCCAGATCGGCGATGGTCCGCGCCAGCTTGAGCACGCGGTGGTAGGCCCGCGCGCTCAGCTCCATCTGCGTCATCGCCGCCCTGATCAGCGAGCGGCCCGCCGCGTCCAGCTCGCAGAACTGGCGCACCTTGGCCGGGCCAAAGAGCGCCGTGGATATCGTTTACCAAGCCGATATGCCCGACCTGTCTAGCACAGCAGGATGGGTTCTAGAGAATATCTTGCGGTCATGATAGTACACTCACAAGGGAACCAATTCCGCCTCGTCAAGATAGGCCTGCAGGTCCTCCACGTTGGGCTCTAGCGCCCTTTCTTGCGATGTGCCAAAGATATCAATAGCCCGCAACTCAAGTTTCCGAAAGGGCAGCTTCCTGGTTCTCAACACCACAGTCACCGGCCTATACCTGGTACTGACAATGCGCCAGCGATAGCTCGCACCTTCCCTAACCGGCCCTTTTACTTCCAAGGCCTGCGCACCAAACTTGGTGAGGGCAAACGCGGTCAGGATCTTGGTGATGTCGTCTATGACTTCATGTTCATTGCTCATTTCGCTCCCCCTTCTTTTTGAATGATTGTCCCTCTAGGCCCTTTACCTAAGGTTGCTATGGTCGCTAGTAGGAGTGGGGCGCCAGACGCCCGCTGCTGAGCGCCAGCTCCAAAGGCGACCAGGGGCCGACCTTGGCCAGGACCAGGTTGACCATGGTGGGATGCCCCTGCGTGATGACGTTCGGTCGCGTCGTGGTCGCGTAGAGTACCTTGCCATCCGCCACCATATTGGCGCCCACCACATACACCCCGTTTGGCATGATGGATGCCGGGTCAAAGCCGACCTCGAACTCGAACGGAATGTGGCCGCCTGCGAGATCGAGGGTCTGTCCCGCGAGCACGACCTCGCTCCCATCGACGTGGGAGATCTCTACGAGCTGCACGATGATCCTGGTGTCAGCCGCGAGCGCGAGCACCTCGCGATATGTCACGGTGCCCTTGACGGCTGTGGGCTGTGCAAGCGCGCTCGTCGGGGTCGGCTGCGGTGCCTCCGCGGATGGCGACGCCGGCGCGCTGCTGGTATAAGCCGCTACCAGCAAGACCAAAGGGACCAAACCGACAGCAATGATGGACCTGACCCTGTTCATGGAACATGCTCCTTGGACCTACAACCTTACAATCTCCGAGATTACACGCTACAGATCGCGCGATGCAGGATTTCAGTTGGCCCGCCTTTGACCAGAAACTCGTCGGCCCCAGCCGCCAGTGCCTCGGCCTGATACTCGGCGTACATCGTCAGCACGATCACCTTGACCTCCGGCTGCTGGCTCTTGATGCGCTGCGTGGCCTCGATACCATCCATCACCGGCATGCGGGCGTCCATCAGCACGACGTCAGGCCGGCGCTCTGCAACCAGGTTCACGGCCTCACACCCATCCTCCGCCTCGCCGACCCATTCTATGTCTGGCAACAAGGTCAGCAAGGCATAGAGACCCCGGCGTATGGGTCTTTGGTCATCGGCCACTAAAAGTCGCCGTCGTTGTGACACGGGATGAACGTCTCTGTGCATATTTTTCTATACTCCCTATGATCAGCATACCATTAAACTCCCGTGCTGGTCATCGCCAGAAAGAGGGATATTCTGCTCCATCCAAAGAAGCCCTCGTACCGCGGTGTTGTCCCACTTAATACCGCAAGGCGTGCGACTTTGGTCGTAGATATGTTGACACTGCGCCTTTCCTTTGCCTATAATGGGGTAGAAGAAGGCGAGATTCCACAAGAGAAGGTGCAACCCTATGGCCTACGATTCGGTGAATAATGGCCCCTCGCACGAAGAGACGCGTCAGCGGCTGGCCGAGAGCCGCAGCCTTCAGCGCGTGGCTACGGCTCTGCTGCAAAAGCTCACCCTTGAGCAGGTGCTCGAGATCGTGCGCAGCGAGGCGCGGCAGTTGACGGGCGCCGAGGGCGGCAGCATCTTTTTGCTGGAAGAGGACGGCTGGCTTCGGGAGGCCCGCGACGATGCAAAGCTCGACCCGCTCTCCCAACGGTTACCCGTGATTGGCACGCTCACCGGGCAAGCCGTGCTCAGCCGCAAGCCGATCCTGGTCAACGATCATGACAGTGGTGTGGTAGAGGCGCGCACGCCGAGCAGCAAGACAGAGTCGTTGCTGGCAGTGCCCCTACAGATAGAGGGGGTTCCCATTGGCGCGCTGAACGTGGCCAACAAACAGGGAGGCTTTGCGGAGGATGACGTGCGCATCCTGGGCCTCCTCGCGGATGTGGCCGCCATTGCCATCGAAAATGCCCGGCTGGGCGAAAAAGCCAAGCGGCTGGCCATCGTCGAAGAGCGCCAGTGGTTGGCACGCGAACTGCACGACTCGGTCACCCAGGCGATGTATAGTGTGACCCTCTATGCCGAGGCAACGCACATGGCCCTCGATGCTGGCAAACAGGACGTGGCCGTAGAAAATTTGCGAGAGCTGCAAACAATGGCCCGCGAGGCGCTATTCAATATCCGCTTGCTCATCTTTGAGCTGCACCCGCCCATTCTAGAGGACCAGGGGTTGGCTGCGGCTCTGCAGATCCGCTTGTCCGCGGTGGAGGCCCGCGCGGGATTGCAGACCGACATGCGCGTGGAGGGGGCCCGCCGTCTGCCGCTCTCTGTGGAGGAAGAACTTTACCGCATCGCGCTCGAAGCCCTCAACAACGTGGTCAAACATGCCGGCGCGCAGCGCGTGGAGGTGCATGTGTTCTTTGACAGGGATCTCGTCGGCGTCGAGATCTCGGACGACGGGCAAGGGTACGACCCTGTCGCGGCCCGGCAAAGCGGGGGGATGGGGCTGCGCGGCATGGAGGAGCGCGTCTTGCGCATCAACGGCAAAATAGAGATCGTCAGCGCGCCGGGAAAGGGGACTACCGTGAAGGTGGAGGTTCCGGTATGACCGAGCAGAGGGGCGTCGCTACGGCGAAAAGCCCCATCCGCGTGTTGATTGTGGACGACCAGACCATCGTCCGCAAAGGCATATGCGCGTTGTTGGCCCAAGTCGCGACGATCGAGGTGGCAGGAGAGGCCAGCAACGGAGAGGAAGCCGTGGCTCAGTCACAAGCCTTGGACCCGGATGTGACCCTGATGGACCTGGCGATGCCCGTCATGGACGGCATCGAGGCCATCCGCCGGATCACCGCGCGCCAGGCCGGGGCGCGCATCCTGGTGCTGACCAGCTTTACGGGTGACGACAAGGTCTTTCCCGCCATCAAGGCCGGGGCGTTGGGCTACTTGCTCAAGGACTCGACCCCGACCGACTTGATCTGGGCCATCGAGCAGGTCAGCCGTGGCGAACCCTCGCTGCACCCGAGCATAGCCGCCCAAGTGCTGCAAGAGCTGCGGCGCCCGACCGAAAAGACGCCACCTCCGAACGCGCTGACCCCGCGGGAAGTGGAGGTGCTGAGCCTGGTGGCCAAGGGATTGACCAACCGCGAGATCAGTGCGCAGTTGACCACGACGGAGGCGACCATCAAGAGCCACGTGAGCACCATCTTGAGCAAGCTGCATCTATCCAATCGTGTCCAGGCGACACTCTATGCTCTGCAGGAGGGAGTTGTCTCGCTGGAGGAGGGCACCTCGGATAGCGACGCCTAGCGCGATCCCCACACCGCCGCTGCTCTTTCCCCCCTTTTGACCCACACGGCCTACGACTATAGTTGCAGGCCATTATACCAAAAGTATGTAGAGACCGCCTCGAGGCGGTCTCTTTTTGTTGAGCACAAGATTATCCTTTCTGCCGATGGCAGGTGAGGGATATGGGCGTATGATAAGGGTGTGAGACAAGATGGCCAGACCTGCATAGTCATGAACGAGCAAGGACATGGGTTGAACGCCGGCGCGTTTAGTTGCCCGGGGCGCCGGCCCAAACGGGCGACGTAGAGCAAAAAAATGAGGAGGATCATGATTATGAGTAAAAAGAAAGAGCAGCCCAAGAGTACCTTGAAGAAGGATCCCGTGGAAGCGCCGACCGAAAAACCCAAGGGCAATCCGAAGGATCAGCCGGTGGGCAAGGCGCCCGCCAAGCCAAAAGGAAAAATCAAGAAATAGTTCAAGTGGGAATAGCATAGAAAGGGGTTGCGATGAATAGGGACATTTTCGAGGGCAAGTGGAAGCAAATGCGCGGTCAGGCCAAAGAGTGGTGGGGCGAACTCACCGATGATGACCTGGATCGGGCGGGCGGCAAGGCAGAGCAGCTCATCGGCCTGCTCCAGGAAAAGTATGGCTACACCCGTGAGCGCGCCGAAGAAGAGTTCGACCGGCGGTTAAAGGAAGCCCAAGACGCCTAGCGTTGTGTTCCGCGCCCCTTCTCCATGAAGAGGGGGCGCCAAATACGGACGACCCGTGATGCAAGACTCGTCGAAGGAGAGATTAACATGAACTTTATTATATGGCTCATCGCTGGAGCGCTCGTCGGCTGGGTGGCCAGTATGCTTATGCGAACGAATAGCCAACAGGGCCTGCTGATGGATATTGTCGTGGGCATCGTGGGCGCGTTCATCGCTGGTTACTTTTTGAGCCC
>SKLG01000306.1 GCA_007123335.1 Anaerolineae bacterium
ATCTCGTGGGTGGCCTCGCTGGCCCGCAGCGTGGCGCGATCGCCGTCGTAGCGCATGGTGCGCACATTGTCGTGGGAGTGGCCCTGCATGCAGAAATTGAGGGTGACGCCATCCTCCAGCAGCATGCTGGCCACATGGTGATCGGTGACGTCATTGTCGCAGCGATAGACGCAGCGGCCATAGGGTCCCTGGCGCAGCGCCTCCAGACGGCCCTCCATGCTCAGGTCCATGGAGAGGACGGTGGCCGGCCAGCCGGTGCCCTCGCGGAGATAGAGCCGTGGCGCGTAAAAGGCGCATTGGTCCTGGGCCGGGCAGCCGTCGGTGCAGCGCTCCGGCGCGCCAGAGGGCGCGTTCTCGGCGCGGAAATGGGTGAGCTGGCCAAAAGCGGCCATGCGTTTCACCGGGGAGCCGAGGATCCAGTAGAGGATATCCATGTCGTGGCAGCACTTGGTCAGGATCATTGGCGCGCTGGTGGCGCTATTGCCCCAGTTGCCGCGCACAAAGCTGTGGGCCATGTGCCAGTAGGCCACATTCTCGCGGTGCTCGACGGTGATCACCTGCCCCAGTCGACCCGACTGGACGATATCGTGCACGGCGTTCCAGAATGGAGTGTAGCGCATCACGTGGCAGATCTGCAACAGCCGCCCGCTACGCTCGGCGGCCTGCACCAGGCGGACGCACTCTTCAGGGGTGGTGGCCATCGGCTTTTCCAGCAGCACCTGATAACCGGCATCCAGCGCCGCCAGGGTCGAGGGGACGTGGAGCTGGTCCATCGTCGTGTTGACCAAGGCGTCGGCCAGGCGAGGCCGGGTCAGCAGCTCCTCCCAGGAGCGGAACTGGTGCTCGCTGGGGATGCCGTGCTCCTTGGCGAACCGCTCCCGCCGCGCGTCGTTGGGCTCGGCCACGGCGACAAAGCGGGCCATGTGCGGCTGGCGCAAGGCGTACCCGCCAAAGGAAAAGGTGCCTCGATTGCCCGCGCCCAACAGAACCATCTCCACCGGTTTCACGGCTATCCTCCTCATGCTGCGCTGCGTGTTTGTCTATAGGGCGTAGCATAGCGACAGAGCAACGCGGTGTCAACGTCGCAAGAAGGCGCTAGCCCGCATTCTCGATCCACGCCCAGGTGCCGAGCAGCCGCTCCCAAGCCAATAGGCCGATCTCACAGGCCTCGCCGCCATATTCGGCACTGATAAAGAGAATATACCCGCCGTGCTCGACGAATATCCAGTCGCTGTCAAAGCCCTGCTCCTCGCCAGTGCGCAGGACGCGCAACCCCGCCGCTCCGGCGAGATCATAAGGCTCGGCGCCGTGAAATGCTCTGGGCATCTGTGCGCGAACCTCGGTCAACGACATCCCCGCCGGGCGCTCCAGCTCGGCGATCTCGATCAGGCAGCCTTGTTCGCGCATCTCGTCTCGGGTGTGGCTGGCCGGATCGAGAGTGCTCAAGACGACCCGCCGTGGCGCGCCGTCGAACAGCGCATACCAAACGACGGGATATTCGAAACGATAGCCAAACAGGGAATTCGCATATACGACGGTAAGGGGGGGCGTGTCGTGGATTAGCTGTGGATCCTGACCCTCGTTCGGCGTCGCCTCGCCCATGATCGGCAAGAACGCCGCCAGCGTGACGGGGACAGAACGATCGGTACCCAGAGCCAGAACCGACGCCAGGCCCAAGACAAACACCAGCAATAGCGATAACAGCCCGATGAGAACCCACCGACCTCTCATGGATAAATCTCCTACGTCTATAGAGTATCTCCCCTACTAGACGTAATGAGTCGGTCGATAGGTTCCCTGTCCTGCGCTTGATGCGCGATTCTCAGCTTCTCAGAGCCTCAGGCAGGTGCAGATGGTCGCGAACCCAATCGAGAAGCCGCTCTCGCCAGTCCAGGGGCTCGATGGGCGTCTGCGGCAACTCGCGCAGTGTGGCCAGGGGCACGCCGTCCTCGGTGTAATCAATGCGGGCGTAGGTCAATCGCCATTGGGCAGCATAGCGCTCGCCATATCGAATCAATTTCCGCCACGTCTCGGCCGGCTTCTGGCTCATATCTAGATGCCACATCCATGACCCCGTGTTGATGTAGAGGATCTCGTTATCCAACACCTGGACGACCGGCTCATGAGTATGACCAAAGAGCACGACGCAGGCATTCTCCTGACCCGCTTTGTACCGGCCGACTTCGACGAGCCGGGCGTGTTGGCGATGGGTCTCGGCCAGACCTTGCGCCACTAAAAAGTCGTCGGTGTCCTCTATCTCCTCCATAGCCTCATCGAAATCGGGTACGCTCAACGGCTCCATGCTCCGCCGCACCCGCGCATAGAAGGCGCGACAATAAGAGGGATTCTTGCACGCGGCCGCCAGGCTTCGCCCATCGCCCAGTTCTCGCTGCAATTCCTCAATCTCCCGGATCGTCTGATCCTGCCCACGGTTCATCGGCAGCGCCAACCAAAAGAGATGAGGAACATGGCGCAGCAGGAGGGTGAGGATGCGCACGGACAACAGAAAGTCAAAGCGAAAGAGATACCAGATCATGGCCGTCATCGGCTTGACCGAATCCATCCAGGGATGGGCGCGCTCCAACCGGCTCAGCACGTGGATCGATATCCGCCCCCCAGGGGTCATGGTCAGGCGATCGGGGTTCTTGGGGTCGATGGGGTTCTCAAAGTTGTCGAGGCGGTTCATCTGCTCGGTGTATTGATTGCCGTGCTCGACATAGATCCCCTCGCGGGCAATATACCGCGCCTCAAAGCTGAGACAATCGGCCCGCTCACCAAACGCATTGAGCGCCTCGCGCAGCACCTGATGGACATCGGGCCAGTGAAGCTGGACATCATGATTGCCTTTGATAAAGATCATCGTACGCCTTGGCCCAGATGGCTGGAGGAACGCAGCCAACGCCTCAAACACCAACGGGTGCCCGTGCACCATCAGCGCCATCCGCTTCCGAGACGCCTCGCGGGTGGTGCTCAAATAGTATTGAGAGCCGTATTGCATCAGGGGATCGAACAGGTCCGGGTGTTCCAGCGCCGGCACCTGCCAGAACTCGAAAATGTCGCCGTTCAGGATCAGCTCCATCTCGATATGGTTGGCCTGGCTCTCGGCGATTGAATCATATATCAGACCGGCAAACTCCTCGTCGCATTCAAAGTCCTCGAGGACATTGCCCTCGTCGATATGACCCGCGCCCAGGTGCATATCACTAACCACTATCTTGGTCTTGTTCATCCTGTCTTCCTTTGCTACTGCCTAACATAGATATTATACTCTATCCAAGTTGCTGCGGCAATCAGCGTGAGCATATCCTTATCGCGCAAGAAAAGGAGTGGGATCATGGAGGTGTTCGAGGCCATCGCCCGACGGCATAGCTATCGCGCGGGCTTTCTGGATCAGCCGGTGCCGCGCGAGGACCTGCGCCGCATCGTCCAGGCCGGCATTCAGGCCCCCTCGGGGCGCAACGCTCAGACGACGAGCTTTGTCATCATCGATGATCCGGCGCTGGTGCAACAGATCGCAGAGATGGAGGGCGCCAACGCGGCGCAGCGCAACGCCAAGGCGTTCATCTGCTGCATCATCGATCGCCAGCCGGAGCCGACCTACGAGGATCTGTCCTTCGTCGTCGAGGACTGTGCCGCCGCCACCGAGAATATGCTGCTGGCCATCACGGCGCTGGGCTATGCCAGCGTGTGGATCGACGGCGCGCTGCGACGCCAGGGCCGAGCCGAGGCCATCGGCGCGCTGCTGGGCGTGCCGGAGGGCAAGGTGGTGCGCATCCTGCTGCCCCTGGGCGTGCCCGAGGAGACCTGGCCGCAGCGGGAGAAACAGCCTTTTGAAGAGCGGGCCTGGTTCAACGGCTATGGGGCGGAATAGCCACTAGCTGCACGAACCGCCTCCTGTGGCATGCCCGACCTGGGGGCTGGACGCATGCGCTCGGCGCGTCTTGAGCGGTTCTGGCAACAAGAGGCCGAACACCAGCGCCGCCCCCACGCCGGCTGCGGCCATGGCCCAGGCGGCGTGGGGCAGGGTGACCAGGTCGGCCACCTGGCCCACAATGAGCGGCCCGCCCATGTGCCCGCTGTCGCCGATAAAGCGCCAGATGCCCAGGAACTCGCCCCGTGCTTCGCTGGGGGCCAGATCGGCGCCGAGGGTCATCATGCTCCCAGAGCCGAGGCCGTTGCCCAGGCCCACCAACGCCGTCGCCGCTAAAAGGCCGCCAAAGCTGGCCGTAAAGGGCACGAGCAACATCCCCAGCGCCTGAATGGCAAAGCTGGGCACAATGGCGCACTTGCGCCCCAGGTTATCCATAATCCATCCGGCGGGGTAAAAGAGGGACATGTCCACCGCCGAGGCCAGGCTGATGATCAGCCCGATGGCCTGCACGTCGAGGCCAATGACATCGGCGGCATAGAGAGGGATGATCGCCGAACGACTGGTGCGGATCATCTGGGCCAAGAGCTGACCAAGGCCGGCGACGCTCAGGGCGCGAAACCGCGTGCGCAGCAGGGTCAACAGCAGGCCATGGCTCGTCGCAGCCTCTCGGGCGCGCTCACGGATCGGAGGCGGCTGCACAAAAAGCGCCATGGCTGTCACGGCCACGAGGTTGACGGCGCCAAAGAGGAGAAAACCGGAGCGCAGGCCATAGGCCGCGCCCACCATGCCGCCGGCCATGGGGCCGATAAAGTGCCCGATGCGCGTCAGCCCGCCATAGAGGGAGATGGCCCGTCCTCGGCGCCCCACTGAGGCCACGCCGGCCACATAGCTATGTTGCGAGACGCCGAACAGCGCGCGACCGAATCCGGCCAGGATGCGCAGGGCAACGGCGATAGGCACGCTGCCCGCCCCAAAGAGGGCCACCGTCGCCAATGTAGTGCAGGCCACGCCGATGACCATCGTCCGCTTGAGCCCCAGACGGCGCATAAGCACGCCGGCGGGGACATCGCCCAGGAGCATGCCTATCGCCTCGCCCGAGAGCACCAGGCCGATCAACGCATAAGAGGTATCCAGCTCGCGAGCGAAAAGGGGCAGAACCGGCGCAAGCAGGCCCCCCGAGAGGCTCAAGATGAACGAAGGCAGGTAAAAGGGCAGCACCAACGGGTGGCCCAGGATAGCACGTCCTCTTTTGCTCAACCGTAGCTGACTCCTTGTATCAAGATAGCGCCCTCTTTGAACTCCACGCTCGATGCATAGATTCCCATTATTGTATGCCCACATCACGCCAGGAGCAATCGGGCTCAGAGTAGGGCAGAAGCGGATGCGTTTGGGTCAGCCATGCATCGGACTTGCCGTGGTTCGGAGAAGAGGGCTTAATGGGGCGATTGCGCAAAGAGGTGAGGATACCCGAGGCCACGTTGAGCATTCAGGCGACGCTCTGGGGCAGCTCGATGACAAGATCATCGAGGGCGGGGATGGGCAAACGGTTCGCGATGCTAAAAAGCAGCCAATCCTCGATGGCGTCAGCCAGACGGCGGCGGCACTCCTCTAGCGTCGCGCCGGTGGCCCAGACCCCCTTGAGCTCGGGCACCTCGCCGTAATAGGGTTCTGTATCTTGGATCATCTCATAGTGGGCATGGTCCAGGGCGCGCTGTATGTATTTTGTGAGCACAGGCACTCCTTTATCGATAACACTTGTGGAGCCTATCCCGCTCCATAATTCGGCTCGATCCGCCTATTCGAAAAAGCCTATCTCAGCTTGCTGTGGTTATTGTACATCCATAGGCATCCAGAAGCAATCAACCCGAGCGGCCTGTGCGCGACATCAATCAGCGTCTCATTGGTCACCTATCGTTTGCCCCTTCCGCCGTTCTTGATATACTTTATGTAGATAAGCTGACCAATTAAAGGAGGCAATCATGGCTGCTCTCACCCTGACCTCTCCTGATGAACGTCCGTTACGGCCTTTGGTGGAAGCCGCCATCCAAAACGAGCTACGCCTTTTGCAGGCGGGAATCCGCCGCACGG
>SKLG01000199.1 GCA_007123335.1 Anaerolineae bacterium
CGCAATGGGCAGGCCAAAACGCCCGCTGTAGTTGCCATAGCTCTTGAACACCGGCTGCCCGGCGCCCAGTACGGCGGCTACCGCCTCTTTGGTGCTGGTCTTGCCCACGCTGCCGGTGATGCCCACCACCTCGACCGCCTGCTGGCGCAGGATATAGCTGGCATAATCCAACAACGCTTGTTGGGTGTTGTCCACCAGGATGCAGGTCACGCCAGGAGGGACCTCCGCCAGGGGGCGCTGACAGAGAAGGCCGGTGGCCCCGGCCTCGCAGGCAGCGAGGAGATACTCGTGACCGTCACCGGTTTCGGTGATGACGGCCACAAACAGCTCGTTGGGCTGCACAATCCGCGAGTCATAGGCAAAATCGGCAAACACCTGCGCGGCAGCATAGGATGTTGAACCCGCTGTGTGGATTCCGCCGCCGGTCGCCGCCAGGAGGTGATGCAGCTCGATCATAAAGATCCTCTCAAGACAGAACAATCCGGTGGCGCTCTGCGCAGAGTGCCACCGGACATGGACTCAGTCCACGATGCGCCAATCAGCCCGGATATGCCGTAGGCTCGGTCGTACTGCTCGGCTTGGGTCCAGGTGTATTGGTCGGCGCTGTGCCCTCGGGCGTACTGGTTACCTTGGGCGCAGGCGTATTGGTCGGTGCCGGATACCCGTCAGGTGTGTTGGTCGGCTCTGGCTGAGCGGGCGTCTCGGTTACTCCGGGATACCCATCCACCGTGGGGGTTGCCGTTGGCGGCGTCAGCGTCACCGGAGCCCGGGTCGGCGTCGCCATTGCCATTCCGTCTGGCGTAGGGCTTGGCCACCAGGGGCGTGGCGTATTCGTATGAGTCGGTGTGGGCGTTGGCGTACGCGTTGGCATCACCGGCGAGGGCTCGGTCATGGCGCTCAACACCGACGGACGCACGATGATAAACCGCCACTCCTCACTGGGCGGCGTGACCTCTTCACCACGATCCTCCTCTTGACCCTCAACCACCAGAACCTTCCAGCGATAGTGGCCAGGCAGCAAGGTCGCCGCCGTTACCCGTACCGGGGGCTCTTTGTACCATCCGTATACCTCGGGCTCGGCATCGGGATCATCGAGCCAGATGTACAGCTCGAACCACTGCTCATCGCTCAAGGGCTCCTCCCATTCCCACCAGAGATCCATGAGAGAACCGACGGCCTCGTCAGGTGGCTCCAGCAGTTCCGGACCCTGGGGGCCTTCAGGCAACCCTGGAGGCAGCACCTCGGTAGACGGCTCGGTAGACGGCGTCTCTGCAGGCACCTCGGTAGGCGCCTCTGTCGGTGGCGGAGGCTCATCAGTGGGCAAAGCGGTAGGGCTGGGTGGCGGATCCGTAGGCTGCGCTTCGGTCGCCGGCTCGGGCTGAACAGTGATCGCTTCAAGCTCGACAACTGCGGCCTGCCTACCTAGAAGCAGATCGCACCCGGCAAGCGCGCTTATGATCAACAGGGCGCTCAGCACCAGCAGAAGCAACAGCGGGAGGGATTGTTTTCTCATCTCTTACTCCGATCTCTGTCATAGACCGCTACAGCAATATGTTGACCGCGACAATTCTCCTGATTATAAGTATTCCTGCTCGCCTAAGCAATAGGCATACTCCTGGGCGGGCCATCAGCCGCGCTATCCTACTTGCTATCGCAAAAGTTGGCAACCATACGATCATGCCCTTTTCATCGAGCATGTTTCTAGCCGTTGTGATGCCCGCGCGCTCATGGTATAATCGCCGTGTGTCCTATCCCGTCCCCGTGAGGAGGAATCCATGTATCAGAAACTGATCCTTATTGGCAATCTAGGTCGAGATCCCGAGATGCGCTATACGCCCAGTGGTACTCCTGTGACCTCCTTCAGTGTTGCCACAAGTCGGCGCTGGACTGACCAGTCAGGTCAGCAGCAGGAACGTACCGTCTGGTTCCGCGTCACCGCCTGGCAACGCCTGGCAGAGATCTGCAACCAATACCTGAGCAAAGGTCGCCGAGTACTTGTCGAAGGTGAGCTTACCGAGGCTCGCCCCTGGCAGGGACGAGACGGCGAATGGCACGCCTCCCTCGAAGTGACCGCGCGAAACGTCCAGTTCCTCGGCGGACGCAGCGACACAGACACAAGCGGCCCCGGTCCTGCTAGTTATGACGAAGAAGGACCCTCAGACGTGACGACCGAAGAGGAAATTCCTTTCTAATTCGCATCAAGACGCCTATCCATCACGTAAAGGCGGGGAGCCATGCATGCCGATTTGATCCTACACCATGGCACGGTTCATACCATGGACCCCGCCATGCCCGTAGCCCAAGCCGTGGCTATCGCCGGGGAGCGCATCCTGGCTGTAGGCAACGACGACGAGATCCTGGCGCTGGCCGATGCACGCACACGCCGCGTCGATCTCGGCGGGCGTTCGCTGCTCCCCGGCTTTGAGGACGCCCACTTGCACTTTTGCAGCCACGGACTGGTGCTGCAACAGGTGAACCTGGCCGGGACACGGTCCCTGTCCGAGGCTCTGGCGTTGATAGGTGACTATGCGGCAACGCTGCCCGAGGAGGGCTGGGTGCGCGGCCGGGGCTGGAATCATAACCTATGGCCTACGCCACATCAGCCCACGCGCCACGACCTGGATCAGGTCATCGGCGGACGCCCCGCAGCCCTTTCATCCAAGGATGGTCACTCGTTGTGGGTGAGCTCGGCGGCGCTGCGCCTGGCCGGCGTCAGCGGCAACACCCCCGATCCACCCGGCGGCCAGATCCTGCGCGAGGCTTCGGGCGAGCCCAGCGGCATCCTCACCGAAAAGGCTCAGGGGCTGATCGAGCGCTGCGTGCCCGATCCTGGGCCGCAGGCCATGGAGGAGGCGGCGCGGGCAGCTCTGGCCGACGCCGCCCGCCTGGGCGTCACCGCCATCCACAACTGTGAGGGGGCGGCGGCGTTTCACGCCCTGCGGCGGCTACAAGAACAGGGCGAACTGACGGCGCGAGTGTGGCAGATGATCCCGCTGAAGCTCATCGATGAGGCACTGGCATTGGGACTGCGCAGCGGCGTCGGCGACGAGTGGCTACGCCTGGGCCACGTCAAGATGTTCGCCGATGGGGCGCTAGGCTCGGGCACCGCCGAGATGCTGGCGCCCTATGAGGACTGGCCCGACCGCCTCGGCGTCGCCGCCACCTCGTCGGACGAGCTGTGGGCCGCGTTGGAAGCCGGTTTGCCCGCGGGGCTGGCGCCGGCCATACACGCCATCGGCGACGGCGCCAACCGTCGCGTGCTGGACCTCTACGAACGCGCCCAACAAGAGGGGCTTTTGGCGCATCTGCCCGCCGGCCTGCGACCGCGCATCGAGCATGTGCAGCTCCTGGCGCCCGAGGACACTGTCCGTCTGGCCGAGCTGGGCGTGGTGGCCTCGATGCAGCCGATCCACGCCACCCAGGATATGGAGATGGCCGATCAGCACTGGGGAGCGCGGTCGCGCTGGAGTTATGCCTGGCGCAGCGTACTAGGTGCCGGTGCCCTGTTGGCCTTTGGCACCGATTGCCCGGTGGAGGCCCTCGATCCGTTGCCCGGGCTTTATGCCGCCGTCACTCGACAACGCGCCGACGGCACACCGGAGGGAGGTTGGTATCCTGAGGAGAGGCTTACTCTTGATCAAGCTCTCTACGCCTACACCATGGGCTCGGCCCGCGCCTGTGGGCAGTCGGGGACGCGCGGCAGTTTGACGCCGGGCAAGTTGGCCGATATGGTCGTTCTATCCCGGGACATCCACGCCCAGCCTCCGGCAGCACTGTTGGGGACACAGATCGATACAACCATCGTCGGCGGGAAAGTGCGGTTCGAGCGCTAACACCATCGATTGGCGGCGCGTGTCAGCACATCTCGTCCTGCGCCTGCTTGATGATACGCCAGGTGTCGTCCATGGTTGCGGGCACGTGGGTCCACGGGCCTTCCGGCTTGCGTAAGAGCGTCAGCGCGCCGCTTGGGCAGGTAGATACGCATAGCCCGCAGCCGATGCAGCGATCGGCGTTCAACGTGACGCTGTCGCCATCTTTGGCCAGCACCCCCATCTGGCAACGCTCCAGGCAGATCCAACAGCCCTGGCAGGCCTCGGCATCAAGCTGGGCGATAAAGGCATTGACCACGGCCTCCGCCGATTTAGCCTCGTGCTGAAGCCCCAGCAGAATCGGGCAGCAGCAGCCACAACAACAGCAGACAGCGGCTATATCCTGGGAGTTGCTCGGTTGCAGCACCAGATTGGCGGCGTCGGCGCGGGCCAGGATCTCCAGCACCTCATCGCGATCGATGGCTCGGCCACGGCCCGATTGCACGTAGAAATCCGCCCACTCGCCGAACATCAGGCAGCTTTCCTCCGGCGCGTCGCACCCCGCACCGCCCATCTTGGACACACGACGGCAAATGCAGGGGGCCACCGCAAAGCGCTCCTGGGTGGCGATCAGCGCATCCACCTGTTCATAGGGAAGCACCTCCAGATGAGGTGTGATGCTCTCGCCGATGGGGATGATGCGCATCTGTGGGATGGTCTGCCGACGCGGTCTCGGCGTGCGGCTGCGGTAGTACTTGATGAGATCCCGGATAAACCGCCTGTTCAGGCGATTGACCTGGAACTCGTAGATGCCCACAACCCACGGCGCTGCATGGTATAGAGCTGGTCCTGTCTCAGGATACACCGAAAAGATGAGGCCCTTGAGGGCCATCTCGTCGAGGCGCTGCTGGGCCTCAGCGACGGGCAAGCCCGCACGGGCGGCTATAACCTTGGCCTCCTCGCGCTCCAGCGTCAGGTGGATGGCCAGCTCGGCCTCCTCCGGGGTAAACAGCCCCTGCAGCAGGCGCAGGTCCGCCTCCGTATCGCTGGGCGCAAAACCGCCCGGCAACCGATCGAGGTGCTCTGCCAGCTTGCGGTAGACATCTGCGTTCATCGGCTACTTCCTCGGTTGACACAACCACGTCGGCCGTGGACAGATGTGGGTCTGCGCGCTATCCCAGGCGCCCGACACCAGGCAGGCCGCGACGTTGCTCCCTCCCAATTTTTGGGGTTAGCTCTCAGTCTCCAGCTTGATCCAGCCCTGGCGCAGCCCCACCATCACCGCCTCGGTGCGCGAGCCGACCTGCAACTTGCCAAAGATGTTGGCCATGTGCGACTGCACCGTGCGCGGGCTGACGATCAGCTCATCGGCGATCTCGCGATTGCTGAGCCCTTTGGCCGCCAGCTTGAGCACGTCCATCTCCCGCTCGGTGAGGGCCTCCACCGCGCTTGGATCGCTGCTGCCCGCCTCCTCGTGGCGAACGCGCCGCACCAGCTTGCTGGCGATCGTCGGATGGAGCACCGATTCGCCCTCATGGACGCGGCGCACCGCCTCGATGAGGGCGCTGCTACGGGCATTCTTGAGCAGATATCCGGCGGCCCCAGCCTCGAGGATGGCAAAGACGTACTGGTCGTCATCATAGGCCGTCAGCACCAGCACCGCGGTCTGTGGCGAGACGCGCTTGATCCCCTTGGTGGCCTCGATGCCGTTCATCACCGGCATGCTGATATCGACGATGGCCACATCGGGGCGCTCGCGCTCTACGAGGAACACCGTCTCCTGACCGTCGTTGGCCTCGGCCACCACCTCCATATCCGCCTCGCGCTCGAGGATCTGGCGCGTCCCCTCGCGCACCAACGCATGGTCATCGGCTAACAGAATGCGCAGTGGTTTGTCCATGTATCCCCCTCAAAGCCGCTCTCTTACCCCATCTATAATGGTATGCTTAATGGCGCAGAGTATGTCCCAGCTGAGCCATGATGTCCATCGCCGGAGCCAAGAGATCTTGCAAACGATATGAATGGGGTGCAACATTCGACGAGCCCTATCCACCGCCGCCCAAGCGGTGGATAGGGCTCGTCTACCAAGGAGGAGAAGAAGCGCTGTCCCTCGCGCCGTAAGAGGGTACAGCCAATGCC
>SKLG01000210.1 GCA_007123335.1 Anaerolineae bacterium
GACGCGCCTCGGGGCAACCCTCACACCTTCTTTTTGCGCGAGGCGCAGGTGGTGCTGAACGACGGCGCCCACTTTGGCGGCGGCGGCGAGGGGTTCGTGCGCCTCAACGTCGGCTGCTGCCGCGCCATGCTCACTGAGGCGTTGGAGCGGATGGAGCGGGCGTTGATCGAGGCCGCATAGCGCTATCGCCTCGAGGCCAGAGCGAGAGGCCCCAGCCGCAGCAGGGTGGATCAGAGCACAAAGGGGGCGCTAAAAGCGAGGATATAGCCGTTCAGATCGGCGATGCTGAACTGCTTGCGCCCGCCAAACTCGGCCAGATCCTGCACCACGATGGCGCCGCGCTCCTGCAGCTCCTCGTATAGCGCATCCACATCCTCGACGATGACATAGAGCACCACGCCGTTGCCCTTTTCGGCGATAAAATCGCCGGTGCTGGTGCCCAGGTCCACCGTGAGCATGACGTGGACAATGTCGCGCGAGACCATGGCCCAGCGCGGATCGCGCTCATCGGGCCAGGCAAAGCTGGTGGAGAAGCCGAGCACCTCGTCATAGTAGCGCAACGCCTCGCGCATATCGTTGACCTGCAACAGCGGGATGACGGTCAGCATACGGTTCATAGGATTGTCGCCGATAGGATCGGTCATGATACCTTCCTTTATGGGTGCGGATCCAGACATGTTCTCCGTCGGTGATGATCTCTATTGTACCATCTTTGTCGGTGCGGTACACACGACAGCCCGCTGCCTCCAGGCGTTCGAGGACCTGCTCGTTGGGGTGGCCGTGGGCATTGCCGGCGCCAACGCTGATCACGGCGATCTGTGGACGGATGGCGTCTAGCCAGGCCGCCGAGGTGCTGGTCGCCGAACCATGATGAGCGACCTTGAGCACCGTGGCATAGCCCACCTCGCCCCGCGCCAGGATCTCTTGCTCGGCATGGGCGTCGATATCCCCGGTGAGCAGCGCCGCAAAGTGGCCCATCGCCAACCGCATCACCACCGAATGGCGGTTGGGGTCGGCGCCCGGCAACATGGCCTGGGCCGCCTGGGGATGGATGACTTGCAGGTGCAGCTCATCCCCCAGCGTGATGGCCATGCCCTGGGAGGCCGAGAGGACGTTAGCCCCGCTGTCGATGGCCGCCTGATGCCACACCTGGCCCAACGCGCCCCGCTCGATGCCTGGCGGCCCCAAGACATGGCCGGTGGGATAGCGCCCCAACAACGGGATCAGCCCGCCGATGTGGTCCATGTCGCCATGGGTGGCCACCACCATGTCGAGGCGTCGTTGCCAAAAGGGCAGGATGCGCCCCAGCCGGGCGCTGAGGAGGAGCGGATCAGGTCCGCCATCCACGAGGATGTGCCGTCCCCCAGGCGTGCGCACCAGGATGGCATCGCCCTGCCCCACGTCGAGGACATAGATACGCAGGCGCCCATCGGGCGTGGTAAAGGCAGCGGACCACACCAGCACGACGACGATCGCCAACCCGAACATTACGCGGGTCAGAGACCCGCGCCCCCTGGATGAGCGCATCTGTGGGGCGCGGGTCTCTGACCCGCTCTTACCATACAGCAATCCTCCCACAGGGGCGCGGGTCTCCGACCCGCTCTTCTTGAGCGACAAGCGCAGCATCGCCAATCGCTTGAGCGCGCCCCCAATCCCCTCGCGATGCTTCCGCACCACCACCAACGCCGCCACTCCCCCATAAAGGATCGCCAAGACGACAAGGCCAGGCGGAGGCACATCCACGGTCGCCCAGGGAACCCGCGCCAGCAGCTCGACCACGCCATTGGTATAGCGCAGCAACGGCCAGGTGATCCAGGCGAAGACCTGAGCCAGGGGCAACCCCAATCCGGCCAACAAGGTCGTGGCCAGGCCCAGGACCATGATCGTTGGGTGAAGGGGCAATACCAGCAGATTAGCTGGCAGAGCGAGCAGTGAGAGGGTGCCAAAATGTGCCCACACGATGGGCAGCGTACCGATCTGTGCCGCCACCGTCGCCGACAGCAACACCGCGACCTCTCGGAGCAATGCCGCCAGGGGTGCGGGCGTCCCGCCCGCGTTGGCCGAGGACCGGGCAACCCATCGATCCTCAAGCATCCGCCGCAAGAGCGGCGCGCACACCAACATCCCCAGCGTGGCCGCCATCGAGAGCTGAAAGCTGACGCTCTTGAGCAGCAGGGGATCGATGAGGGTCATGATCCACGCCACAGCAGCCAACGTCGTCATGGCGTGGGCCTTGCGCCCCACGAATTGAGCGGCAATAACCAGGGCAGCCATGAACGCCGCGCGGGTCACCGGCGGTGACGGCCCCACAAAGAGAGTATAGAGGGCGATAAGCGCCACATTGAGGCCCAGCAACAGCCAGCGCCGCAGCCCCATGTGGCCGGCCATGAGCAATAACTGGGAGAGGATGCTGATGTTGAACCCCGAGATAACGATGATGTGCGCCAAACCTGTGGCGCGATAGGCGTCGTATAGCTCCGCCGGCAGCGTGTGGCCCAGCCCCAGGACAATGCCCAGCAGCAGCCCCACCTCCGGATAGGGCAGCAGCGCCTCGAGCCGCTGGCGCAGCGTGTCCTTGGCGTCGAGCATCATCCGCAGCAGCGGCGAGCCCTGTCTGTCGCCCAGGAACACCACGCGCGATGGGCGCATGACAGAATGAACGCCCCGCGCGGCAAGGAACTCGCGATAATCAAACCCCTCCAACACCGGGGGCGTCTCGAGGCGACCCGTGACTCGGATGAGGTCGCCATAGCGGGGAGGTGGATAGGACAGGACACGCGCCACCAGCGCACCGCGCACCGGCTGCATTGCCAAATGGTCCGTCGCAAAGGGGCTATCGCTGACGGCCACGCCGGTGGCGCGGATCTCGATTTGAGTATAGATACCGCGCACGCTCGGCTCCGCCGAGACATAGCCCTCGACGGCAACCGCGCCGTGGTCGTTATAGAACGCCAGATGATGGGCATCGATCCGTGGCTGCGCCAGGTGCAGCCGCCATCCACCCAAAGCGGCGACCAGCAGGCAGAGCGCGATCCGTCGCGCGCCACGCTCCCTGCCGCAAGCGAACGCGACGACCAGAGCGGCCAGGGTCCAGGCGCCCAGTAAGGAGGCCGACGGTTGCAAGAAATCGGCCAAAAGTACTCCGGCGAGCCAGGCCAGGGAGAGAAGGATGAGCGTCATGGCCATCACCGAAAAGAGGGGTAAGGAGCGCCCCTGTCATAAAAAAAGAGGCAGTGTCCGATGACACCGCCCCCTCATAAACACCATACGATGGCGTATACCTATTGCATGATGATCTGCACGTCCGGCAAGTCGACATAGTAGAGGATCAGCGCCGAGATGGCGATAGAGATCAGCGACGTGCTGACCAGGGCCACATCCAGCGGCCCGCCTGGCCGCCCCCCCACCACCGCGTGGGACATGACCACCAGCACGCGCACAATGATGTTAAAGCCTTGCACAAAGATGGACGCGATCCGCGCCCAGGCGCGACGACGCAACAATGCCACGCCAAGCAGCGCGAACAACAGGACGATGGCCACCCAGATGACCGGGCTGATCGTCCTCAACGTCTCCGGCGGTAGCGTCAAGGGCGCGACGAATTGGAATATCGCTACGAGGACCAGGCCCACGGGCAATCGATTCTTCATATCCGCTTCTCCAAGTGGTGAGCATATTGTGGGGCATTATAAAGGGCTCACCACCTGATGTCAAAGCCAGAATATATAAACGGACGCCGATGATCCTGTGCGCGTTGGACGTCGGCGCGAGCACACAGTACGATGAACCTGCAACGGGGCGCGACCATGGATGGGCTGTTTAGCCGGTCGGAGCGTATCCGTGGCCCGGCAAAGAGTGAGCGGACGGAAGAATTGGCTCGCCCCACCGGCTCTTCCATGTAGGTAGCGAACAAAGGAGGACGGATCTATGATAGCCAATATCGTCGCTCAAGCCTTGGAGGGTCTCGAAAAGCGGGCGGCGTCGCCAAGCATGATTCGCAGGGGCGCCGACTTGTTGAATGCCTGGCTCGACCACGGCTTTGACCAGGATCTGGTACAAAAGATCCAGGCAGCGCGGCTGGCGGACGCCGTGCAGTACGTATACGATCATTCCCCCTTTTACCGCGAACGGCTCGGGGATTTGGATGCCCCACTCAAAGAGTATGAGATGCCGGCCGACATGGGCGCCTTGCCCTTTACCACCGGCGACGACATCCGCGATTGGCAACGGTTTCTGTGTGTGCCGCGAGAGGAGCTCTCGGCTGTGTTCACGACTTCCGGCACGATGGGGGAGCCAAAGCAGGTGTACTTTAGCCGGAACGATTTCCAACAACTCGTGAATTTTAGCGCTCTGGCCCTTCTCCTGCGCCATAGCGGGCCTCTACAGGTGCTCGTGGCGCTGCCCATGAATCATGGGCTTTGGATTGGATCAGGGTCGGCGTCGCCCATCATCCACCGGGCAGGCGGCGTCCCCTACCCGGTGGGAGCGGACGACCCGCAGGAGACCTTGACGTGGATGCAGCGCTTCGAGTTCAACGTCGTGATCTCCTCCCCTTCCTACATGACCACCCTCACCCAGCGGGCCGAAAAAGCGGGCTACCGCCGCAGCGTGGACAAGATTATGCTGGGCGGCGAGATATTGACGGAGGAGCAAAAAGCGCGCTTTCAAGATTACTGGAGCGCGACAATCTTGGACTCCTATGGCACCACAGAAATGGGGGGAGCGCAGTCCCTCATGTTGCCGGGATGCGATGCCTTTTACCTCAACGACCTCCACCTCTACTCAGAGATCGTGGATCCAGAGACGGGGCAACCCGCAGACGAGGGAGAACTCGTCTTTACGACCCTCACGCGCGAAGCGATGCCCTTTCTCCGCTACCGCTCGGGCGACCGCGTGCGCTGGGCAGAGTGTGAAGGAGGCCTGCCTTTCCGGACTGTGCAACTCCTCGGACGCCTGGACGACCTCCTCGTCGTCGGAGACATGAACCTTTATGGCTCTGTCGTCGCTGATGCGGTGACGGATATCCCCGGCGCGGAGGGACGCGTGCGAATTCGCGTGGAACGCGAGGAAATGGTCGACCGGCTCACCCTGCTTGTGGAAGGGAAAGAGGCCTCACCCGAGGAGGTGCGGCGCGCGCTTTTCTCCGCATATCCAAAAGCCCGAACAAACGTCGAGCATGGCATCCTAGAGTTGGAGGTGCGCACGGGCGTCGACTTGAGCGGACAGATCAAAGGCTTCAAAATCGTCGACGAGCGGGCCTGATGCGGGCTCTCTGAACCGACCCAACAAGCCGATCAAGGCGGATGCCGATGATTCTGCACGCGCTGGACGTCGGCGCGGGGGCGCGTTACAATGGGCCGAGACAGGATATGATTGCACAACCTGCTGCGGATCAAATCTGTGTCGAGATGTCAGATCCGCTCTGGTGTTCATGCGCATCCAATAAAGAAGGAAGGGACCATGCCTCAAGAGACCATGACCCCGCGGGAGCGGTGGCTGGCCGTGTTGCGGCGCGAGACGCCGGACCGCGTGCCGATGGATTATTGGACCACCGACGAGGCCTGCGAAAAGCTGCTCAAACACCTTGGTTTGAGCGACGAGATGGAGATGCTGCGCCAGCTACATATCGATCGGCCCTTTACCGTCTCGCCGCGCTATGTCGGCCCGCCCATCCCGGCTGACAAGGATGTGTACGGCATCACCTACCGTGACGCCGGTTACGGCGACGCCGATTACGGCACCGGCGTCTATCGTGAGGCGGTGGGCTACCCGCTGGCCGACTATACCTCGGTGGAGGAGATCGAGGCCAACTATCGCTGGCCCGACCCCGATTGGTGGGACTATCGTGACCTACCGCAGCAGATCGCATCCTATACCGAGTACCCCATTCGCGGCGGCGGCTCGGAGCCGTTCCTGACCTACAAGAACCTGCGCGGCCAGGAACAGGC
>SKLG01000433.1 GCA_007123335.1 Anaerolineae bacterium
GGCTGAGGCCACACCGTGTTGCCCGGCGCCGGTCTCGGCGATGAGCCGCGTCTTGCCCATGCGCCGGGCCAGCAGCGCCTGGCCCAGGGCGTTGTTGATCTTGTGGGCGCCGGTGTGGGCCAGGTCCTCGCGCTTGAGCCAGATCTGCGCCCCGCCGCAGCGCGCCGTGAGCCGCCCGGCCAGGGTCAGCGGCGTGGGCCGCCCGACATAGTCCTTGAGCAGCGCGCCCAGCTCGTCCTGAAAGGCGGCGTCCTCGCGAGCCGCCGTATAAGCCTCCTCCAGCTCTTGCAGCGGCGAGATCAGCGTCTCGGGCACATAGCGCCCGCCATAGGCGCCAAAGTAGCCGCCGTCCAGGCGTCCCAGGTGCCGGGCACCTCTGAGGTGCCCGGCACCTTTGGTCTCTATCATCATCGGCATAACTCCTCCTTGTTTTCCAAAATGCTCGCGCCGCGCGCGCGAGCGATAAAGCGAGCCACGGCGTCGTGATCCTTGCGCCCCGGCGCCGCCTCGACCCCCGAGGAGACATCGACGCCCCAGGGCCGCAACAGGCGCACCGCCTCGCCTACGGTGTCGGGTGTAAGCCCGCCGGCCACCAGCCAGCGCTCCGGGCGGTCGTCATTGCGGGTGAACGCGCCGCCCGCTGCGGCCAGTGACCAATCCCACGCGCGGCCGGTGCCGCCCAACAGCTTGGGGTCATGGGTATCCAGCAGGTGTGCCCAGGCTGGGAGGGCGCGCATCGCCGCCCAATCGACCGCCGAGGTGCCGGCGTCCGAGGTGCCCGGCACTTCCAAAGTGCCGGGCACCTGAACTGGGTGAACGGCGATCGCCGGCGTATGCAACGCAGCCAGCAGCTCGGCGGTGGCTTGCACGCCATGAAGCTGTACCACGTCTACGCCGCTCTCGGCGACGAGGCGCCGGATGGACTCCCGTTCCCCCTCGACCACCACGCCCACCAACAGCGGACATTTGACTCCCCGTACTGTGCCCTGGGCGCGTAGCGCGGCGGCGATCTCGGCCACCTGACCGGGCGTCACATAGCGAGGGCTGGCGGGCACGAGGATAAAGCCCAACAGATCGGCGCTGCAGGCCCAGGCGTGGGCGGCGTCGCCGAGATTGGTCAGCCCGCAGATCTTGACCTGTACGCGATACGCTGCCGTCATCGCCCCGCCTCCTTGAGGGCAGCCAGCTTGAGCGCCGGATCGGGCGCCGAGACCAGCGCCTCGCCGATGAGCGCCGCATCGACGCCCCAGGTGGCCAGGCGGCGCATCTGCTCCGGCTCGCGGATGCCGCTCTCCGAGACGACGCAGCAGCCGTCGGGCACAAGCTCGCGCAGCCGCGCCGTCGTCTCCAGGTCGACGCGAAAATCGCGCAGGTCGCGGTTGTTGATGCCCAACAGCGGCGGATTCAGAGCCAGGGCACGGCGCAGCTCGGCCTCGTCGTGCACCTCGATCAGGGGCGTGAGGGACAGCGCCAGCGCCTCGCGGTGCAGCGCGCGCAGCGTCGCGTCGTCCAGCGCGGCGACGATGAGCAGCGCGGCGTCGGCGCCCCAGGCGCGGGCCTCAAGCAATTGGTAGCGGCTGAGGATGAAATCCTTGCGCAACACCGGCCGGCGCAGGCCGCGCGCCTCGGTGGCCCGGCGCGCCCGCTGCAAATCCTCCGCCGAGCCGCCAAAGTGATCTGGCTCGGTGAGCACCGAGAGCGCATCGGCGCCGGCGGCGGCATAGGCGCAGGCCAGCGCCTCGGGATCGAGGTCCGGGTTGATGCCCCCCCGCGAGGGCGAGGCGCGCTTGATCTCGGCGATGATCGAGACCCCCGGCGCGCGCAACGCCTGGGCCAGGTCCAGCGTGGGCGCTGCGTCGTCGGCATCCAAGATGGCGCGCTCCAACGCGGCCTCGGGCAGCTCGGCGCGCCGTTGCACCAGCCGCTGGCGGGTATCGGCCAGAAGGCGCTCGAGCACCGGGCTGGGCGCGGTCACTGCCCCGCCCCCTGGGTAAAGGCCACCAGCGCATCGAGGGCCTGCATGGCGCGGCCGCTGTCGATGGACTCGGCGGCCCGCACCAGCCCCTCGCGCGGGTCCGCAGCCACCCCGGCGGCCACCAGCGCCATCCCAGCGTTGAGCAGCACCACCTGACGGCGCGGGCCGTCGGCGCCGGCGAGGACGTCGCGCAGCAAGCGGGCGTTCTCCTCGGCGTCGCCGCCGCGCAGGGCGGCCTTGTCCGCGCGGGCCAGGCCATAGTGGCTGGGGTCCAGGGTCATGAGCCGCACCTGACCCTCCTGTAGCGCGGCCACCCGGTTGGGTCCGGCCAGCGACAGCTCGTCGAGGCCGTCGGCGCTGTTGACCACAAAGGCCGACTCGGAACCGAGATCGCGCAGCACATGGGCCAGCGTCTCCACGAGATCGGGGTCGTACACGCCCATGATCTGCACGCTGGCGCCGGCGGGGTTGGTCAGCGGCCCCAGGACGTTGAACACCGTGCGCACGCCCATCTCGCGGCGCGGCCCAATGGCATGCTTCATCGCCGGATGGAGCGCCGGCGCGAACAGGAACCCCAGGCCCACCTCGTCGATGCAGGCAGCCACGTCCTCCGGCGTCAGGTCCAGGTTCACGCCCAGGGCGGTGAGCACGTCGGCGCTGCCGCAGCGGCTGGACACCGAGCGGTTGCCGTGCTTGGCCACCGCCACGCCGGCACCGGCCACCACCAACGCCGCCGCCGTGGAGATGTTGAAGGTGTGGGCGCCATCGCCGCCGGTGCCACAGGTGTCGATGAGCGGCCGACGAGTGGGCGCCACGCGGGTAGCATGCTGACGCATGGCTCGGGCAAAGCCGGTGATCTCGGGCACCGTCTCGCCCTTGGCCCGCAGCGCGGCCAGGTAGGCGCCGATCTGCGCCGCCGTGGCCTCGCCCGCCATGATGCGGCCCATGACCGCCTCAGCCTCGTCGGCGCTGAGGTGCTCGCGCTCCAGCGCCCGCTCAATGGCCGCGGGCAGATCGATCTCAGTGGGCGCCGTAGCCTCGTCCGCCGGGGCCGCCTGGGCGGAGGTTAACCGGAGAAAGTTGTGCAACAGGCGCTTGCCCTCGGCGGTGAGGATCGACTCGGGATGAAACTGGACGCCATAGGTCGGCCCGTGGCGATGGCGCAGCGCCATGATCTCCCCCTCGGGGGTGCGCGCCAGCACCTCCAGCCCGTCAGGGAGTGGCTCCTCGACGATGAGCGAGTGGTAGCGGGTGGCCTCAAAGGTGGCCGGGATGCCGGCAAAGAGCGGCCCTCCACTGTGGCTGATGCGCGAGGTCTTGCCGTGCATCAACTGCGGGGCGCGCCCCACGGCGCCGCCAAAGGTGTGGGCGATGCACTGGTGGCCCAGGCACACCCCCAGGATGGGCACCTGCCCGTGAAAACGGCGGATCACCTGGTTCGAGATGCCGGCGTCACGCTCGGGCGTGCCGGGCCCCGGCGAGATGACGATATGCGACGGCCGCATGCTGGCCAGCTCACCCACGGTGATGCGGTCGTTGCGAAAGACCCACGGCTCGGCGCCCAGCTCGCCCAGGTATTGCACCAGGTTATAGGTGAACGAATCATAGTTATCGATGACGATGATCATGGTCTTCTCCTTATGACATGCAGGTAAAGAGCGGGTGTGGACACCCGCGCCCCGATACTTTACAACTCGCCTCGTTCGGCGATGAGCAGCGCCTGTGAGAGCGCGCGCAGCTTGTTGTTCGTCTCGTCAAACTCGCGGGCCGGGTCCGAGTCGGCGACGATGCCGGCGCCGGCCTGCAAATAGACCCGGTCGCCCTGCATGACCAGGGTGCGGATGGTGATGCAGGTGTCCATATTGCCGGAAAAGCCGAAATAGCCCACCGCGCCGCCATAGGGGCCGCGATGCTCCGGCTCTTGCTCCTCGATGATCTCCATGGCCCGCACCTTGGGCGCGCCTGACAGCGTGCCCGCCGGGAAGCAGGCGCGAATCACGTCAAAGGCATCCCGCTTATCGGCCAGCTCGCCGCGCACCTCGGACACGATGTGCATGACGTGGGAGTAGCGCTCGATCTCCATCATGATCGGCGTGTGCACCGTGCCATAGCGGCAGACCCGCCCCAGGTCGTTGCGCGCCAGGTCGACCAGCATGACGTGCTCAGCACGCTCCTTGGGGTCGGCGAGAAGCTCGTGGCCCAGCGCTTGGTCCTCCTGAGGCGTGGCCCCGCGAGGGCGCGTCCCGGCCAGCGGACGGGTCTCTACCGTGCCGCGATCCAGCCGCACCAGCACCTCGGGCGAGGAGCCGATGATGCGCAGGCCATCGGGCAGCTCGAGGTAGAACATATAAGGAGAGGGGTTCACCCGGCGCAGGGCGCGATAGATGTCAAAGGGCCGGGCGGAGGTGCGGCGATGCGCCCGGCGGGAGAGGACGGCCTGAAAGATGTCGCCGGCGGCGATGTACTCTTTGGTGCGGCGCACGGCCCGCTCGAACGCTTCGCGCTCAAAGGCGGATTCGAGGGGCGGCGGCTCGTCGTCGCCTCGCGTGGCCCCGGTCTGTTGCGCTGCAAAGGGTTGGGCCGGCAGGGGCCGCCGCAGCCGGGCCACCATCTCGTCCAGCGATGCCTCGGCCTCTTGGCGCGACTCGTCGCTGCCGGCGCGGGCGTGGGCGATGACGAGCAGGCGGTGCTTGACGTGGTCATAGAGCACCACGCGATCGGCCAGCAAAAAGGTCGCCTCGGGCAGGCCCAGCGTGTCGGGGGCCTGGTCGGGGAGGCGCTCAAAGGAGCGCACCAGGTCATAACCCATATAGCCCACGGCGCCGCCGGTAAAGCGCGGCAGGGTCTCCAGGTCCACCTCCGGGGCGTACACCGGCAGATATTCTTGCAGCACGTCGAGCACGTCGCCGCCGTCCAGCGGCAGCTCCCGCCAAGAGCCCTCCTCCTCGATGACGGCCACGGGGCCGCTGGTGCCATGGCGGCTGCTACGGTTGCGCCACGAGCGGATGATCGCCCGCGGCTGGACGCCGATCATGGAAAAGCGCGCCAGGTGCTCCCCGCCCTCCACGCTCTCTAACAGGAACGAGGGCCCCAGCCCGCGCAGCTTGAGGTACACCGAGATCGGCGTATCCATATCCACCGCCAGTTCGCGCAGGATCGGCACCAGCGTCTCTTGTGCGCCGCCCACGCCCGCTCTTGTCCTCGTCATTGCCTGTGCTTCGCTCATCGTATCCTCCTGATTGGCCATACATCCCAACGACCGACATCAAAAAAGCCCCTCGCCTCGCTGCCGCGCCATCTCGCCAGGACATGTCCTGGTGATGGAACGGTAGCGGGACGAGGGGCATAGCGTGCGCTCCCCGCGGTGCCACCCGCGTTAGGTGGCCTGAAAACGCAAAAACCCGTCCGGAGACGGGTAATAGATGCCAGGCCAACCTCTCTCGACAGATACGGGGCTCACGTCACAGCTTGGACAAGCCCGATACCTCGCGCTCTGATAACGGTAGCGTTTCCGTTGCGGACTACTGACGGCGACGAGATCGCCGCGTTCGGCGCACGACTCCCAGACCCATTCCGCCGCGCCACCTGCATCGGACTCTCACCAACCGCCGACTCTCTGAGCATCGATGCGCGACGTACTCTTTCTGATCCACGTCGTTTCCTATGCGATTGTGACCATCATAGCACAGAGCGGGGCGGTTGTCAAGATCGACGCGATAGTAGACGATGTTCTCCGTGAAAGGATCGCCCAATTAGCCCACCACGGCGCTCCAAAGCAGCGGGCTAAGCACCACCGTGATCAGGCCAATGATGGCGCCAACGACAACGTCCAGTATATAGTGCGCCGACAGTGAGACTCGCGCCCAACAGACGCCCATCGCCCATATGGTCAGCGGCCAGCGCACCGCGTTCAAGACGGGCAGATCGGGGAAGAGATGGGCGCTGGCCGCGATGGAGGCGGCTCGGGCGGCA
>SKLG01000077.1 GCA_007123335.1 Anaerolineae bacterium
CTTGGTGCAGACGACCGCCACAGCACAACGAAGGGACACCGGCAGAACTCAGGTGATGACGTCAGAGTTGGTGCCGGGAGATATCGTTCATCTTGCCGCAGAAGACGTTATCCCGGCGGACGTCTATCTGCTCAGCACCAATAACCTGTCGGTGGACGAGGCCGCCTTGACCGGCGAGTCGCTGCCTGTGGAGAAATTCGCGAGATCTGAGCAAGCTCCGCATGAGCCGACGGACGCCCCCTTGCCAATGACAGACAATGTACTCGACATCGAGAACATTGCCTTTATGGGGACGTATGTCGCCAGTGGCACAGCCCAAGTGGTTGTGGTCTCGACGGGAAGTGACACCTACTTTGGCTCCATGTCCAAAGAGCTGGTAGGTCACCATCCGCCGACCAGCTTTGATAGGGGAATCAGCCAGGTAAGCCTCCTGTTGATCCGTTTCATGCTGGTCATGGTGCCCATCATATTCTTGATCAACGGTATCGCCAGGGGCGATTGGATGCAGGCATTACTGTTCGGGCTGGCAGTGGCCGTGGGACTCACCCCGGAGATGCTGCCCACCATCGTCACGGCAAACCTGGCCAAGGGGACGATGGAGATGGCGGGCCGCAGGACCATCGTGAAGCGCCTGAGCGCTATCCAAAACCTGGGCGCCATGGACGTGCTGTGCACGGACAAGACGGGAACGTTGACCCATGACACGGTGGGGCTTGCGAGCCATCTCAATGTGCGCGGGGATGAGGACCTCGAGACCCTCAGATACGCCTATCTCAACAGCTACCATCAAACGGGGGTGGCCAATCCTATGGATGAGGCGGTCTTGGCCCATGAAAACGTCCAACAACTGGCCGGACTGGAGCGCACCCACCCCAAAGTGGCCGAGATCCCCTTCGAGTCCGCGCGCCGCAGGATGTCGGTGATCGTTGAGGATAACGATCGTCACCTGCTGATCTGCAAGGGAGCCGCGGCTGAGGTGCTCTCGATCTCCACGCAGGTTCACCAAGAGGGAGCGCTCCTTCCCCTTACTCAGGATTTGCGAGAAGAACTCGCCCGCAGGGCCGAGAGGTTGGCCGAGGATGGGCTGCGGGTCCTGGTCGTTGCCTATCGCCATCAAGAGCAGGCCAAACAGACCTATCGAGTAGAAGATGAGCGTGATCTGATCGCCGTTGGTTTTCTGGGCTTTTTGGATCCTCCCAAGGAATCCGCCGGCCCCGCCATAGAAGCGCTGCAACAGCAGGGCGTTCGCGTTCGGGTGATTACGGGAGACAATGAGACGGTAACGCGCAGAATATGCGCCGAGATCGGGCTGCCGGTGGATGGGCTGTTGCAGGGGTATCAGATCGACCAGATGTCGGATGGGGCGTTACGCGACGCGGTGGAAAAGGTCAATGTCTTTGTGCGCACGGCGCCGCTGCAAAAGTCGAGGATCGTCCATGCGCTGAAACAGAACGGCGCCACCGTGGGCTTTTTGGGCGATGGCATCAACGATGCGCCGGCGCTACGTGATGCTGACGTCGGCATCTCGGTCGAAAATGCCGTGGATATCGCCAAGGAATCGGCGAGCATCATCCTGCTGGAGAAGGATCTACTCGTCCTGGAGGAAGGCGTAGGCCGCGGAAGGCACATCTTTGGCAATATCATCAAGTACATCAAGATCACCATCAGCTCGAACTTTGGGAATGTGTTCAGCGTGCTGCTCGCCAGCATCGTCTTGCCATTCCCGCCCATGCTCCCGCTGCACCTCTTGATCCAGAACCTGCTCTATGACATTTCCCAACTCGCGATCCCCTGGGACCATGTGGATAAGGAGTACCTGCAAGAGCCCAAGACATGGAATCCGCGCAGCATCACCAGATTCACGCTCTTTTTGGGGCCGGCAAGCTCCATCTTTGATCTTACGACGTTCGCCCTGATGTGGTATGTCTTTGGCGCAAACTCGCCCGCAGAGCAATCTCTGTTTCATTCGGGATGGTTCATCTTGGGCTTGTTATCACAGACGCTGATCTTTCATGTGATCCGCACCAGCAAGGTGCCTTTTATACAAAGCATTGCCTCCGGACCGGTCCTGATCACCACGGCGGTTGTCATGGCAGTGGGGTTGGTGCTCCCCTTCACTCCATATGGGGCCAGCATCGGGTTCCAAAGTCTGCCTTCCAGCTATTTCCCATGGCTCATCGTCACTTTGATTGCCTATTGTGTGCTCATTCAGTTTATCAAAGTATGGTACATCAGACGTTTTGGCACCTGGCTTTAGGCGCTCTGCGCCCGGGACAACCACCGCATTACAGGTACAGGATGGAGGGGTTATGAAACGCTACGGGATGCTCATCGGCGTCAAGCCCGAGAAGCTTGAGGAGTACAAGCGGCTGCACGCCGACGCGTGGCCAGGCGTATTACAGACAATCCGCGCATGCAACATCCGCAACTATTCCATCTTTTACCGGGACGGGCTGCTCTTTGGCTATATGGAATACGTGGGGGACAACTATGAGGCCGACATGGCCAAGATGGCTGCCGACCCGGTAACTCGGGAATGGTGGAAACTCACCGCCCCCTGCCAACAACCATTAGAGAGCGCGGCCGAGGGCGAGTGGTGGGTAGAGATGGAAGAGGTTTTTCACACCGACTGACGCAGTTCTCTTCTGCTCCGCATGTCAACTGCGGCTCGTGGCCAATCGGCCACGAGCCAGACAGCCATGAGCGACTGGTGAATTATCTCCCGCTGAGTGGACGAGCTGGCGGGCATCGGCGACCGTGGCCATGCGGCGGGACGCCCCTGAAGCTCAAGCGCCGTCTTGACGTTGGCCGGCAGGTTTTCCCCGGCGATGGCGTTCCAGATGCGCAGCAGCTTTTGGTGCAGATCCAGGGCGACCGGATGAGCGCCGGCTTGCATGGCATCCCACAGGGCGACGCAAAGCTCGGGCGCGGCGGTGACGATAGCGGCGATGGTGCCGCGCCCGCCTCAGCCCTCTGCGGCGCCTGTGTCCTCCCAGCGGACATAGTGGACGATGGCGTCCGGCAGCGGCTTAAAGCCCATCCTGCCAGCCATCGCCTTGGAGGCCTCGTTGTAGAAGCAGCCCCAGTCGGGCTCCAATCCGCGCTCCAGACAGACTTCGATGCAGGCCGCTGCCGCCAAGATCGCCAGGCCGCGCCGGCGATACTCGGGCGCCGTGTGGATGCCGATTTCGGCGTGGCCCCCGCCGACAAAGACGGTCTGGGAGCGGCTGACCAGCGCGTCGCCATCGACGACGAACGCCGCCACGCCCCAACGCATGAATTCCGCGGCGCTGCCCCACAGCGCCTCACAGCCTGGATCCTGGGCCACCAGCGACTCTTCAGGGGGGACCACGCGCAATCCCTCCGGCACCCGCGCGCGCCAGTCGCCGTGCAGGGCGCGAAAGAGATCGTGATCCAGGGCAAAGAGTATGCGCACAATGCGCTGCACGCCCCACGGCGCCAGGAGGCGATCCAGCGCGGCGTGCCACTCGGGGGTATAGCTGTAGAACATGACGTGCACGGCGCCGTGTTGCGGGCTCAACGCCGGCAGCAGTTCGTCGCGCAGCAGCGCCACCATCTCCTGGTTGAACGCCTCATTGTCGGCGCGCCCCACGGGAAAGAAATCGCCCGTCGCCGCCCCCGGCGTGATGAGGGCGCTGCGCGGCTGGGCGGGATCGTCCACCCACACGCGACCGGGGTTGTTGCCGTCGAGAGGCGCGTATACCGACGAGAGGGCGAACCAGGCGTCGCGCAGGAGCGGGCGGACGAGATCAAAAGCGGAGGGATCGAGTTGGTACATGACGATTTTCCTTATGGAATACAAGGGCCGGATTAACCAGCACGAACATGCAACTCTGCACCATTTTGCGGCCAATCGCTAATGAGCGCAAGCAGCTCCTCCGCGGTCATCGCCTGCTGCCCCCGTACCCCCTCCTCCACCGTCTCTGCCGCCACAAAGGGCTGCAAGAACCACCGCTCCCCCGGCAACAGCTCGGCGGCGATGGCCCATAAGTCATCCTCGCTCAGGCCGGGGCAGACGGTGGTGCGGAATTCATAGGCCGCACCGCTGGCCCTGAGCAGCGCCATGGAGCGACGCAGAATCTCGGGATCGATGCGCCGGCGGGTCACCCGGGCATAGTCGGCGACGGTGAGGGGCGCCTTGAGGTCCATGGCCACGTAATCCAGCAGGCCCTCGTCCAGCAGGGCGGCCAGGCGCTGGGGGAGGAGGCCGTTGGTGTCCAGCTTGAGGTCAAAGCCCAGCGCCTTTACCCGGCGGGCCAGCTCAGGCAGCTCGGGGTGCAGCGTCGGCTCGCCGCCGGAGAGGCAGACGCCGTCGAGCTTATCCACGCGGGTAGCCAGCCAAGCCAATAGCCCATCTACCGAGAAAGCGGCGGCCACCGCCGCTTCGTCGAGCATCCAACGATTGTGGCAATAGCCGCAATCGAGGTTGCACCCGCCGAAAAAGACGGTGGCCGCGATATGTTCCGGATAGTCTAGCAGACTGACCTTTTGCAGGCCGACGATCTTCATAATACCGAGATATCTTGCTCCCGTCGGATACGGATCTCGCCGTTGCCGCGGTGGGTGACAACAGTCTCCGCCTCCTCTGCGACATCGGGGCCATCAAGGGCCTGGCACCTGTCGAGGATCGCCTCTTCCTCCGGGGCGAACTCGCGGCGCTGGACGTACTCGGCGCGCTTGCCCCGGTTCCACTGCTGCACAGGCCGCAAATAGCCCACCACCCGCGAATAGACCTCGCAGGGCTGCTCGTCGTCACAGCTCGGGCAGGTCAGATGCTCGCCGGCGAGATAGCCGTGACTGGGGCACACGCTAAAGGTCGGCGTCAACGTGAAATAGGGCAGGCGATAGGTCTGGGCGACGGTGCGCACCAGACGTTTGGTGGTCTCGATGGAGGGCAGTCGCTCGCCCAGGAAGAGGTGCATGACCGTACCGCCGGTATACTTGCACTGTAGCTCATCCTGCCAATCCAGTGCCTGGAAAAGGTCATCGGTAGAGTCCACCGGGAGCTGGGTCGAGTTGGTATAGTAGGGATCGGCGTCGGGTATATCGCTGTTGGCGGCGATGATATCAGGATAACGGTCCTTATCCAGCAGGGCAAAGCGATAGCTGGTGCCCTCGGCCGGTGTGGCCTCCAGGTTAAACATCTCGCCAGTCTCCTCCTGATAGTGCTGGAGGCGCTGGCGCATAAAGTCGAGGACCCGCGCCGCAAAGGCCCGTCCGCCTTCGCTGGTCAGATCGACGCCCAGCAGGTTCTGCGCGGCCTCGTTCATGCCATTGAGGCCGATGGTGCCAAAGTGGTTGCTCCAATAAGCACCGGTGCGCGCCTTGATGTCGTCGAGGTAATGGCGCGAGTAGGGATAGAGCCCGCCATCGGTAAAGCGCTCAATCACCCGCCGCTTGATCGCCAGACTCTCCTTGGCGATGTCCATGAGGCCCCCTACCCGATACAGAAAATCCTCCTCGTCGCGAGCCACATAGCCCAGGCGGGTCATGTTCAGCGTCACCACACCTATCGAGCCGGTGAGTGGGTTCGCGCCAAAGAGGCCGCCGCCGCGCTTGCGCAGCTCCTTATTGTCCAGCCGTAGGCGGCAGCACATGGAGCGCACATCCTCCGGGTCCAGATCCGAGTTCACAAAGTTGGCAAAGTAGGGGATGCCGTACTTGGCCGTCATGCGCCACACCGGATCGAGCACCGGGTTGTCCCAATCAAAGTCGCGGGTGATGTTATAGGTAGGGATGGGAAAGGTGAACACCCGGCCGCGGGCATCGCCCTCGAGCATCAACTCGGCAAAGGTGCGATTGATCAGGTCCATCTCGGGTTGGAACTCGCGATAGGTCGCCTCTTGCGGCTGACCGCCGATGATGACATGCTCGTCGGCGAGAGTCGACGGCACGGTGAGATCCATGGTGATGTTGGTAAAAGGCGTCTGAAAGCCGACGCGAGTTGGCACGTTCATATTAAAGATAAAGCCCTGCAACGCCTGGCGTACCTCTTTGGGGCTCAGATCGTCATAGCGAATAAAGGGCGCCAGATAGGTATCAAAGGAGGAAAAGGCCACCGCGCCCGCCGACTCGCCCTGGATGGTGTAGAAAAAGTTGATCGTCTGGCCCAGCGCCGCGCGGAAATGCTTGGGCGGCTGGCAATCGACCTTGCCCGGCACGCCGCCAAAGCCACGGATAAGCAGATCGCGCAGGTCCCACCCGCAACAATAGACGGCGAGGATGTACAGATCATGGATGTGAATATCGCCATTGATGTGTGCATCACGGATCTCGCTGGGGTAGAGGCTGTTCAGCCAGTAGGCGCTGTTCACCGCCGAAAAGATGTGATTGTTGAGCCCCTGCAGCGAAAAGCTCATGTTGCTGTTTTCCTGGACGCGCCAATCGAGGTGTTTGAGGTAGCCATCCACCAGCTCGTTGGCATCCACCAGGGCGCGAATGTCGCGCAGCTTGTTATGCAGGTCGCGATAGAGGATATAGGCCTTGGCGGTCTTGGCGTGACCGTACTTGATCAGCGCCCGCTCCACCAGATCCTGAATATCCTCGACGGTGGGGATATTGGCGGCGTATCCATCCCCATCGCCGTAGCGATCCTCGATCATCTTGGTGACAGCGTTAGAGATGTACACGGCACGATCGCGGTCGTCACCGCCCACCGATTGGGCAGCCTTGAAAATCGCGTTGGTGATCTTTTCCTGATCAAAGGGCACGACGCGGCCGTCGCGCTTGCGAACCCATCTGACCGTCAGGTCTGACATCACGTTTCCTCCAGGCAGGTATAGCGCTATTGGCTGGTGCCTCACTCGTCAAAGGGACAGCGATAGGCAGATATCAATTCGGATCCCTGCTGACATAGATGAGACACACCGAGAGGGGATCGGTAGGCCAAGGAGATCGCGCTCAACGAAGGTAGTCAACCGGGTGAGCGTTCTCGGCCAGGAACAGGTTGAAGCCATGCGCGTTTGAATATATTCCTATTATAGCTCAAGATGAGGAAATGCGCAAGAGTTCCTGCGTAAATTTTGGGGCAATTTCTTGCTATCCCTATCGGTAGTGGGTATACTCACTCAATACCACTAGATATTGGGTTATGACTACTCGATAACCCTCAGTCTAGTCGAACACCTGTTCTTTCACCAAGTGTCTTTGCAGGAAACACTGCATAATAAGGAGGCGGCTGGATGATCGAGTTGCGGGGTACTAGAGTGGTGTTGCGCACTCTGGAGCGAGAGGACTGCCGCGCATTGTGGGCAGCCTACGAACCAGAAGAGCCGGTGCCCACCGAGCCGCTGAACCCGGGCCTGTCGGTTGAGGGAGCGGAGCGCTGGTTTGAAGAGATGCAGGCCAAACAGGGCAAGGAGCAGCTCTACCTGGGCATCTGGCACGACGACGAGCTGGTGGGCGATGTGCAGCTCGCCGAGATCGACTGGCGCCACCGCACCGCCACCGTCGGCGCCAGCATCGCCAGACGGGAGCAGCGAGGCCAGGGCTATGGCAGCGATGCCACGCGGGTTATGATACGCTATGCCTTTGCCGAGCTAGACCTGTACCGCCTGAGTGCGGCAACCCACGAGGCCAACGTCGGCGCGCAAAAAGCGCTGATCCGCTGCGGTTTTGCTTTGGAGGGCCGACAGCGCGAGGCGATCCACGCTGCCGGCCGCCGTTGGGACCGACTGCTGTATGGCCTGCTGCGGGATGAGGCAACCGAAACGACGTAGGAACCACATTCCGTGCGTCGTCAGTCCACCATCCGCCATAGCTCGCGGGTGTCCCAGTCTGCGTCCAGGCCCTCCCAACGCTGCAGCCACTCGATCATCTCGGGCGAATAGTGTTGGGCGGGCTCAAAGAGAACATGGGCCAACCCCTCTATATCATGGTTATCAAACGTCATCTCTAGCACCAGCACGTGTTGTGTGCCGGTGATCGAGTTATAGATCCGCAGCCCATCCTCGGGGTGGCGGTCGCGCCACTCGACGAGCAGGTCGCGCATGCGAGGCATGTCCTCGGATGGCTTGTACGTGACGCGCAGCACGATCATGATAGGCTCCCTCCTGGCCATGGTGTGGGCGATTCCCTGGCGCCCACATGCTGATAAAACCATCGGTAACAGCGCTTGTGCTCTACAGCATAGCAGAGGGTGACGCATTGGTCAACGGCAAGAGAGAGCCATATCCGAAGCGATGCAAAAGACTCTTTCTCTCTGTTCAGTCAAGCACCTTCTGATAGGCGCTGCTGGCGACATAGAGGGCCTTTTTCCAGCTATTCAGGTTGCGCAGAAAATAGGGCAATATCCGAGGACGTAGATGAAAGCGCAGATAGGCCTGGCGCTGGAGCGTCCGCAATCGGGCGGCGGGCACCTCCGACAAGTTGTTCTCATAGCTGACAAAATCAAAGGCGTCCACATCGTCGATCGCCAGCCGGCCTTCAGCCATCAGCCGCTCATAATCCTCCGTGCCCGGCAAGGGACAATAGATGCTAAAGGACGCTCCGGTAAGGGGCAGCTCCATGGCCAGAGAGATGGTCTGACGCATCTCGGCCTCGGTCTCGCTGGGGAGGCCCAGCATGAACAGGCCCACCACCTCGATCCCCGCCTCGCGCAGGGTCCATACCCGATCTTTGACAATGTCCAGCGAGAGGCTCTTGCTGATCTGTCGCAAGATGCGACGAGAGCCTGACTCGATGCCCACGTTGACCTGAAAGCAGCCGCTACGCTTCATCAGCCGAGCCAGATCAGCGTCCACCGAGTCGAGGCGGATCCCATTGGGCGCGCACCAGGTAATATCGATCTCCTCGGCGATGATGCGCTGCAACACCTCGCGCAACGGCCCCCGCCGATGGGCGCAGTTGCTGTCATAGAACTGGATCTCGCGCACGCCATAGTCGGAGGTGAGCATGCGCAGCTCTTCCATAATATTGTCGGCACTGCGCGAGCGGATGGCGTGGCCGTTCATGACCCCGGCGCCGCAAAAAGTACAACGGTGCGGGCATCCCCTGGTGAGCACCATCGGCGCGATGGGATGACGCCGCGAATAGCCGTTAAAAGGGGTGCCAAAGTCGGCCGGGTGCATCAGTTCCCAGGCGGGGAAGGGAATGGAGTCCAGATCGCGAATCCACTGTTGCGGATTGGCCGCCGTGTCCTCATTCCGGCGCCACACCAGCCCCGGCACTCGCGCCAGATCCTGCGGCTGAGGAGTGTCAGCGTTCAACAGACGCAAGAGCTTGCGCAGACCTCTCTCGCCCTCGGCCTGCAGGCCATAGTCGGCTTCAGGGAACAGCTCAAAGGTCCGTTTGGGATCGGCCGAGACCTGCGGACCACCCAAAACGATGGTGGTCTTGGGAGAAGCCTGGCGAATGAGGGCCAGCATCTTTTGTGTGACCTTGATCTGACAGGAGAACACCTTGACGCCGATCAGGTCAAATTGTCGCTCCTGGATCCATTTGGTGAAATCGGCATGGGAGGCAAAGCGCCGTGGCTGCAAGAGAAGCTCGACATCGTGGCCCTCTTGCTGAGCCACCGCAGCAAGATAGCCCAGACCAAGATCTGGCGAGTCATGGCGATAAGAAGGGTCATAAGGCAGCGCCAGGAGAATCTGCATCATCTGTTATGCGTCCTTGCTGTCGTCTCGCGAGTCACGATACCATTGGCTCGACAGGGATTGTGCCAGAGTCGAAGCAGAGCGCCAAATGCCCCATCCTGCGCTGATGTTCAGCCGTTCATCTCCAGCTTCTGCAGGGGCGTCGGAAGTGAATAGGTGTTCATAGAAGCATGAATCAAGTGCGCTCCATGCCCTCCCAGCCATAAAAAGCGATGAAAAAACTGACAGGATACGCGTCTCCTGTCTTTGGGGGTCAGCGGCGACAGCCGTTGGTGGAAGAGTCGCGGCGTTTGGCTTCTCGCCCAGCCGTCCTTATAATAAAGAGCCACTGTATGATAAACGATCAGATATGGAGGCTCTATGATCTCTGTCAACCAACTTCGCAAGGGCGTGACCTTTGAGCGCGATGGCGAACTTTATCGCGTCCTCGAATACCAACATAACAAGTCGGGGCGCGGCAACGCCATCATTCGCACCAAGCTGCGCAATTTACGCACCGGCGCCACGACCACCGAGACCTTTTTGTCGGGCGATCGGGTGCAAGACGTGCGCCTGGACCATCGCACGGTGCAGTATCTGTATACCGATGGAGATCTCTATTACTTTATGGATATGGAGACCTTTGAGCAACCGGCGCTGCCCAAAGAGGCGGTTGAGGATATCCTGCCTTATCTCAAAGAGAATACGGTACTTGAGCTCGAGTCGTACGAGGGCGAGCCGATCGGTCTGGAGCTGCCCACCACCGTGGACCTCGAGGTCGTGGAGGCGCCACCGGGCTATGCCGGCGATACGGCCACCGGCGCCACCAAGGAGGTGGTTCTCGAGACCGACATGCGTCTGAACGTACCCCTCTTTGTCAACGCCGGTGATGTCGTGCGCGTCGACACGCGCACGGGCGAGTATCAGACTCGCGTATAGTCGCTCCGCGCGCTATAGACATGCCAAGGCCCACGATGTCGCATTCTATGACGACATCGTGGGCCTTTTGGATGGGTAAAGGCGCTGATGCATTGTGATCCTGGGCCCCAGGTGGGGATGGCATAGCGCCATTCAGACGAAACCGCGTGGTACGAATCACATGGAAGGTGATGTCCACCGGCTTGCCCAGTTGCCGCACCAATTCCTCGTGCAATTCGGCAACTTCATGCTGCTCAACGTCACGCGGGGCCTCCACCGTGACATCTAGCACCAGCTCATCGGCCTCCTGGCGCATCTGCCAATCCGTCAGGCTCACCTTGGGCATCGTCTCTACATAGCCGACGAGTGTGCGTCTCACCCGCTCACGAAGCGTGGTTCTGCGGATGGTGCTGGCCGTGAGTATGCCCAGCACGGCTGTGACGGTCAGCAAGGTGACCGCTGTCGTGATCAATCCCCCCTGGAAGGTGCGCTGCTGCACCCCCTCGCGCTGCGGCGTAGGACGAAAGCCCATCCACATGAACATGAGCGCCGCCGCCGAGATGATGGCCACCATATTGGTGAGAAAGAGCAAGCTGGCGCCAAGGGACACCTGGGGCGCCCCAGAAACAAGGGCCAGGGTAACGGTGACCAACGGCGGGATAAGGGCCACAGCGATGGCCACGCCGGACAGGGCGCTGGCCACACTCTTGCGCGCGGTAGCATAGGCGGCGGCGCATCCAGACGCCAGGGCCACCCCCAGATCCAGGAGTGTCGGGCTGCCCCGGGCTGCCATCTCGGCGGTGACTTGGACGCCGGGGACCGGAGCGGCAACCAAGAGGCCCACAACCAGACCGGCCATCGTGCCCAGGGCCGTGGTACGCAACGCGGTGCGCAACAGCCAAAAATCGCCCTGAACGATGCCCAGGCTTACGCCGATCAATGCCGACATAAAGGGAGCGATGACCATGGCGCCAATGATCACGGCGGGGCTGTTCAGTAGCAGCCCTAGCGAGGCGATGGCCGCCGCCAGGATGATCATCGCCGTAAAATCAATGCCTCCGCGGGCCGAACGCTGCACCTGACGGTAGATAGTGATGCGCTCATCCAGGGTAAGTTGCGGCAGGATGGTGATAAAACGCCACTGTATGCGTCGCAAAGCAGCCCCAGGACTGGGATCGTGTCGCCGGACGATCACCGTCGGAGCGGCTAGGCGGGTAGCGATCTCTTGAGGGAGGTTACCAAAGAGCAGACGGTCAACGAGGCTCTCCTGGGTGGCGCCCACAAAGACGAGATCATACTCCTCTTCTTCGGCTTCGCGCAGAATGCCATTTATCACCCCAGAAGCCTGCACCACACGAGCGCGAAGTCGCTTGTCCTCAGCCCAAGGCTCGATGGCCTGTTGCAGCGCCGACCACTGCGAGGAGATGGCCGTTACCCCCAGGTTCTCTTGCGCAACCCGGAGCGCGGTCACGCCCTGCTCCGGGCGCATATCCACCGCCATGCTCATGGCCAGGGTAGCGTTATCCCCGCCGCCCACGGGCACCAGTATCTGGCGCAGATTCGCCATGCGCTGTACAAAGGCCGAAGGGCTTTCATCCACCTTGACCACGGCGACGTCGCAGGGCGCATTCTGGATGACAGGGTCAAGCGTGCGGCCCAACAAATAGCGGCCCCGTGAGGCCTCGCCCTCCCAGTGCAGCAAGAGGAGATCGGGATCCAATCGACGGGCAAAGGTCAGAATGCCCCCGCTAATATCCTCTTCGCGCACCATCACCGGCTCGTCGACCACATCCAGCATCTCATCGTTAATCCGGAGCCAGGTGGGCGCTTCGGGACCTTTGCCTACATAGAGCGGCGTCACCCGCCCCTGGCGCCCACGGGCCAAAGGCACAGCGACGGCGAGCAAGAGGATCAGGTCCTCTGGCTCGCCAATGCCCACCAAAATACGAAAGGGCCGAGCCTCTTCCGTGTCAGATTCTCCGCCGAGCAAGGTTCGTGCAATCATGCTGCTATTGTAAGCCACGCCGCCACGACTGCAAAATAATCATTGGGCCGATACTAGACCACAGGATCGCTCCTGCAGCTCAGCCGTTGGGATCGAGCAATATCTTGCAGGCATCGGTGGCCTGGTGGGCAATCTCCATCGCCTCAGCCAGTTCATCCAGGGGCAACACGTGGGTTACCGGCTTTTCCATGTCGATGGCGCCGGTGGCGGCGATGGCGATGGCCAGGTCAAAATCCTCCTCGCGATAGACGCGGATCGGCGTGCGGCGGATCTCACGGAACATGAGCGGGGTCAGGTCGATGCTCACCGGCCCCTTGGGCATGCCCACCTGCAGAATCTGTCCGGCGATGCGCACCACCTTGCCGGCGTCGTCGATGGTGGGGGGAACGCCGGCGGTCTCGAACACAACCGGCACTCCCACGCCTTCGGTCGCCTCTAACACCACATCGACAACGCTCTGCTCCTTGACGTCTATGACGTCAAAGCCCAGCGCCTGGGCGATTTCGATCCGCGTGGGGCTCATCTCAGAGACAAACACCTGCCGCGCACCGGCCTGGCGGGCGACCTGAGCGGTCATGATGCCGATGGGCCCTGCACCCAACACGGCGGTCACGTCACCGACCTTGAGATCGGATACGCGCACGGCGTGTACGGCGACGGCCAACGGCTCTACCAACGCGGCGTCCTGGAGGCTGATGGTATCGGGTACCGGCCTGCAGGTGTGATTGGGCACAACGGCATACTCGGCGAATCCGCCATCGGCGTCGATGCCCACCAGGCCGAGGCGAGCGCACACGTGGGGGATGCCGCTGCGGCAGGCATAGCAGACGCCGCAGGTGAGCAGCGGATTGATAGCCACTTGAGTGCCCACCACCGGCGCATCCTCGGCAGCGCCCACCTCGGCGACGATGCCGGAGAACTCGTGGCACATGGCCATTGGCGCCTTGGCCCGAGGGTGCTTGCCGAGATAGATCATCAAATCGGTGCCGCAAATCCCGCCATAGCCCACCTTCACCAACGCCTCACCAGGCCCCGGCTGTCGGCGCGGCACCTGCTTGACCTCGATCTGCTCGGTGCCCATCCACAATGCTGCTTTCATGCTCTCTGCCATCTCTTGTCTCCTCGCATGTTGAGATAACCCACCTGGGGTGTATAGCCGTTCAACGCAGCCAGTCTAGCACAGCGCCGGTAACGGGGCAAGGTCCGGTGTGCCGATACAGAAGAACGTGCATGCGCCAACCTTTTGGAGAGATAAGCAGCATTGCGCCGAGATTGGGGCTTGACAATCCATCGCTGATAGCGTATACTATGCATATAGAGACATTTTATCCTTATAGACAAAAGGAGTATATATGCGCGGTCGAAGGTGGCGCCATGGGCGTGGCCAGCATAGAGGCCCGTCAGTCACGATCCAGCGATTTCTCGAACCCTGCCTTTTGCTCCTCTTGCAGCGTCGCGACGGG
This sequence comes from Anaerolineae bacterium, assembly GCA_007123335.1. Taxonomy (GTDB): domain Bacteria; phylum Chloroflexota; class Anaerolineae; order UBA1429; family UBA1429; genus SKLG01. The sequence continues at coordinate 13,983 of SKLG01000077.1, forward strand.
CCAAGGCACGGATACGACCTGGCGCAAGCTCTAGAAGAGTTTGGCGTGGAGGATGCCGATCCAAGCGTTGTCTATCGCGCGTTGCGGGGGATGGAAGAGCTGGGGCTTATCGAATCTCAGTGGGATGCCGAGGGCTCTGGGCCAGCGCGACGCATCTATGCGTTGACACCCGATGGCCACGAGATGCTTGCGGCTTGGGTGGAGGAGTTCAAGGCGACGCTGGACATGCTCGAACGCTTTGTCGAGTTATACGAGCAGGGAGAGGGTACAGCGTAGATGCGCCTCAAGACAGCTGGTGCGAGAAAGGAGGGCTATGCCACATTTTGATGGCAGCGGGCCCACTGGCCGGGGACCCTTTACAGGTGCTGCGCGAGGTTACTGCGCGTTACGCGTGGAGGACGACCCGGAGGGCGCGCTGATTGGATTCATCGGCAAACAGGGCGAATCCTTTGTTAAGCCATCTCATCTGCCCGAGGGCACAGGAGGAGCTGCACCCCTCCTTCGCGCCCCCTTTTATACCTTGGATGGGTGCAAAGTATGGAGAGGAGGTGGTAGGTATGCCTACTGGAGATCGAACCGGCCCTACCGGTGCTGGGCCACGAACAGGGCGTGGCGCTGGCTATTGTTCCGGATCGGGCACACCCGGCTACGCCAACTCGAACCTCCGTCCGCTGGGCCAGAAACGGCCTCTGGGCGGACGCTGGTTGCGACGGTCAGCCAGATGGCTGCAAGGCCTGCCTGGTCGACGGCAACGCCGATGGTGGCGCTAACCCCTGATCTATCCGAACAAAACCTAGAAAAGTTGGAGGAACAAACTATGCCACGTGGAGATCGAACAGGCCCTCGCGGTACGGGGGCCATGACAGGACGAGGCGCAGGATTCTGCGCAGGGTATGACGTGCCCGGATTTGCCAACCCCGGTCCCGGCTGTGGCCGGGGAATGGGCGGCTGGGCGGCTAGACGCGGTGGAGGTGGCCATGGTTGGCGCCACTGGTACTATGCCACTGGCGTTCCCGGCTGGATGCGCTATGGCGCTCAGCCATGGACGCCCGATGCGGCCGCGCCACAACAGGCTGCAGGCAGTGAACGCGAGGTGTTAAAGGCCGAGCTCGATTTGCTGCAAGAGCGTCTCAATGCCGTACGCAGCCACATCGATGAGCTAGACGAGCAGTCCGAGTAGCTCATCCAACCCCAGGCGGGCATCTTGTTGCCGAGATGCCCGCCTGGTCCCCTGTTGAGACATCCTTTCGGTGCGTTCTTGGGCGTCCTGGTTTTCTGCTACAATAGGCGCACTATACAACCAGGGACAGAAGGAGCGCTCCGTCATGACTAACAAGCTACCTTTTGAGGCGATCGCCATCATTGGCGCCGGCACCATGGGCGCCGAAATCAGCCTGCGCAGCGCCGAGCATGGCTATAGCGTTTGTGTGTATGATGTGAGTCGGGAAGCCATCGCTCGGACGCGCGACGAACACCTTGACGTGACCGAGGCGCGACAGCGATCCGGTCGTATGACTGCCCGCGAAGCACGGGCCATCTTGGAGCGCATACGCTATACGACAGACCTAAGCTCGAGCTGTGCAAACGCAGCACTGGTGATCGAGGCGGTGCCCGAGGTGTTGGCGCTCAAACGCCAGGTGTTCGCCGAGCTGGATCGCCTCTGTCCCCCAGAAACGATCTTGGCCACCAACAGCTCCTCGTTGCGGGTGGCTCTCATGGAGGATGCCACGCAGCGCCTGGACAAGGTGCTGAACTTGCACTTTTTTCTGCCGGTGCGCGAGGCGCCCATGGTCGAGATCATGGGCGGCACCCAGACCTCATCCGAGACGGTGGATCTGGCGCGTCGCTATGCCATAGCTGCAGGACTGACCCCGCTCGTGGTGCGCGAACAGAGCACCGGATTTCTCTTTAACCGTGTGTGGCGCGCCATCAAAAAAGAATGCCTGCGCGTCGTGGATCAGGGTATCGCCTCTTTTGAGGACATCGATCGGGCCTGGATGATCATGTACGACACGCCACGCGGCCCCTTTGGGCAGATGGACGCCATCGGCCTCGATGTGGTGCGCGACATCGAACTGGTGTACTATGGCGAGTCGGGCGACCCATCCGACCGCCCGCCGCAGATATTGCTGGACAAGATCGCCCGTGGCGAACTGGGCATCAAGACCGCCAAAGGCTTTTACGCCTACCCTCACCCGCTCTATGAAGACCCCAATTGGCTACGAGGCGCGCGCGATTGATGCGATGGCCAATGTGTGCTAGAATGCCGCAACTGTCTACGCGCGCACAATCCCTACACGGGACAACTGAACATGAAGATCCTGGTGATCGACGACGAGCGGGCCTTTGCCCGAGCGTTATGTCGATATCTGGAGCGTAAGGGATTCACCATAGCCCTCGCCTATACCGCCCGTGAGGGATTGCGGCTGATGCAAGAGATGTCGCCGGATGTGGCGCTGGTAGATATGCGCCTGCCCGACATGGACGGCACCGAGGTGTGTCGGCGTCTGCGCAAGGCGGGGGATATCCTTCTCATCGCTTTGTCAGCCTATGATAACGATCATATGGTCGAGGCGACAGAACTGGCGGCGGATCTCTGGCTGCCCAAGCCGGTGCGGATGCGTGAGTTGGAATCGCGCATTCGGGCGTTGCTTCGCCGCCAGCGGGCAGAGACGTCACAGGTGAGGCAGAGTCAACTCCATACCTACCATGACGGTACGCTCTATCTCGACGGGATACAACGCCTGGCGAAAAGCGGTGACCGGCGTATCGATCTGAGCGCCAAAGAGTGGGATCTGTTGATCTGCCTCCTGGAGCGCCGTAACCAGGTGATCCCGCGAGACGAGCTGCTGGAGCGGTTGTGGACACCGGACCAAGTCCATCGTGGACAGTATCTGGCGCAGTATATCAATCGGCTGCGCCAAAAGCTAGAGCCCGATCCCTCAAACCCACGATATATCCAAACCGTCCGTGGCCGAGGCTACTGGTTCTGCACACAAGATGTGAACGAGCCCATTGGCGGCCTGGGAAGTCCGCCAACCATGCCCACGTGAAAAGGAGGGCACATGGAGCTTTATCCTGGTCTGCATCGGATCGACGCGCCCTTTGAGCAGGGACGCCAGGTGAACCTTTGGCTCTTTACCGGACGTCGCCCCGTGCTGGTGGATACCGGCGTGGCCGGCGTGCCTAGAGAGGCCATTCTACCCTACTTTGTCGACCTAGGTTTGCCTCCGCAAGATTTAAAGCTCGTCATTAACCTGCACGCCCACGCTGACCACATCGGCGGCAACGCCGAAATTCTGCGCGCGGCGGGTGTCACTGGCGACGGAAGCGATGACAGTCTCCTCATCGCCGCCCACAATACGGATGCACCAGCCATCGCCGATCATCGCCTGCTGGCAACAGAGGTTGCAGGCATCGTCGACGAGGAGCGTATCGCGGCATTCATGCGGCGCTGCGGAGATGATGTCCCTGTGGGGCGACGCTTTCGCGGGGGCGAAATCCTGGAGATCGGCACTTCAGAGATAAAGGTGCTACACACCCCGGGACACACCGCTGGTAGCCTCAGCCTCTATGATCTGGGGCGCCGCGCGCTGATCCATGGCGAATCGGTGATGGGTGTAGGCACCACCGATGACCGTGGCTTTCGCTCAACACCCTTTGGGCTGGATCCGCAACGCTATCGGCAGACGCTCCAGCAGCTCACCGAGATCGAGTTTGAGCTGTTCCTTTCGTCACATTGCCCACCGATGAGCAGGGATGACGGGCTGGAGTCGATCGCCGTCAGTCTGGCCGAGCTAGATAGCTATGAGGCAGCCTGCCGAACCGCACTTGCCGAGGGAGTGTCGTCTGCCCAAGAGATGGCCGAAGCGGTCTCACAGGAGGGCGGCTACCAGCAGGGACGCCGGCTGCTGAGCCAGGTCGAGCATACGTTGCGAAACTGGACCCGCGAAGGCTTGGTGACCCAAACTGCATCAGGCGCTTATCGCCTGGCACGATAGAACCATTCGATCATGGACGGCATGACCGGCCGCGTCAGCGGCGAGGTCCATGCCGTCCGTTACTTGTGCGGCTTTGAGAGATAGTGTCCATGACGATCTGGTTCATCGCGGCCTGGTTATTTCTGGCCGCGCTTGTTTTGTATGTGCTCTGGGTTCGCCTGGATCTCTATCGGCCGTGGTGGTTCATCGCCGCTGCCCCGTTCGCCTTTTGGCTGTTCGCCGGTGGGCTCATCTTCCCGCTGGCGGCCGCTGCCACAGGGACGGGGTTGCTGCGCGGGGCGCCTCTGTTGGCGAGTGTGGCGGTCTTCTGGGGGCACTTTTTCGGCATCCAGCGGCATGCCAGGCCAGCCAAGCTGAATGGCCCCCGGCTACGCGTCATGACGGCCAATTTGCTGGATACCAACCGGCGCCTGGCTGACATGGTGGAAGTGATACGCGAGGAGAACCCCGATCTCCTGGCGTTGCAGGAGGTGCACCCCACTCAGGTGCGGGCGCTGCGGGAGGCGCTCTCTGCCAGCCATCCTTACGAGTGGTTCCTGCCTGGCCCGCAGATGCCAACGCCTGGCCAATCTGAGGGGATGGGGATACTCAGCCGGCATCCCTTTCAGCGTCTCGACGTCTTGCAGCCCGATAGGGCGCCGGGCATAACAGGCTCGGTTCCCAACGCCTCCAACCCCACCCAGGTGTTCGCGCTCAACGTCGATGGCGCGGTCATCGACGTGTTGCACATACATCCGCGCATCCCCGTGCCGCGCTTTTGCCGGGTTCTCGGAGTGCCGTTTCCCTGTGGCCTGGACAATAGCGCTCGCGAGAGGGATGTGCAGGCGATCATCGC
>SKLG01000286.1 GCA_007123335.1 Anaerolineae bacterium
AGGCTCGCTACCAAGAGCGCCAGGAAAAGGCCAAGGAACGTATTGAGCGCTACCGATTGCAGATCGCCGAGGCTTTGGAGAAACGCAAGGCGTTGGAGGAAGAGGCCAAGACCAAGGCGGAAGATGCCACTACGCCAGAGCGTCGGCGCCAGGTGCGCGCGCGCTACCGTCAACGCATCGCCAGCGCGCAAAAGCGCCTCCAGAGCGCCAGAGAGCGCCGTAAGCGGGCCGAGAATGCGCTGGGCAAGATCAAAGCCCAGTTGGGCATCGCCAGCGAAAAGCGCCAATGGAACCTGGGCACCAGCCTCAAGTCGTACATCGATCCGCGAGTCTACCACCGCTGGGGCCGCAAGGTGGACTATGACGTCCTCGAATGCTATTACCCGGCCACCCTGCGACGCAAGTTCGCCTGGGTGCGGGCCATCGAGGATCAACAGCTACAGGACGAGCTACCAGAGGATCTAGAGATCACGGTACGTGCCTGCATGACGACAGACCTGGACGCGGTGGTGCGCTTTTTCCAGCAAGTGCTGGAGCGCCATCCCCACGCCGACTTGCCTCTCGATCCGGATACCATTGAGGAGAGATATCTGCCCTCCCTAGAGGAGGATTGGCAGGAGGCATTCATCGCCATAGAAGATGAAGAGGTTGTCGGCTTTGCCGCTGTGGGGCCAGTGTGGACGCTGAATGATGAAGCGATCCTCGATGCCTTTGGCGTGCTGCCTCCCGCGGCCCACAGCAAAACGGTGGCTGCCCTGTTGGCCAGCGCAGCGACGCGTCGTTTACGGGCCTATCGTCTTCAGCATCCCAAAGAGGATTTCATGCTCTGTCCACAGGATGATGCTTGGTTCGAGCTGGCTCCAGACCTAGCTGATGCTCTGGATCTGGATCGAGGGGAAGAGATCGACGGCGCCAGAGAAGAAGAAGCGGATGCGGCCCAGTCGTGACGCGGTAGCTGCCCCACTCCTCCAGGGAGAGCGAGGCAGCTACAGCCGGCCGATTGGCCATAGATCAGTACGGATTAGAGTGTTCAATGGTATCATAGCGCAAGTCCAGTAGCGGCTGAGCAGCAGATGCGGAATCCTCTGCAATCAGTGGCGCATCGCCTGAATGGGTCATCCCTGCGTCGGCTTGTACAGGAACTGACAGCAGGCCGCTATTGACACAATACGCAATGAGAAGCAAGACCAGAAGCAGGATCAACAAGACCGGCATAGAGGTCATGCGTAGCGCGCTCAAGGCAGAGTTTTGTCTCATAGATTCGCTCCTTTAACATGTCATCGTATACAGACAGTATGACGTCTGTTTGAGTTAAAAGGTTTCCGGGATAAGGCAAGTCTGCTGACGGTTTTCTGACGGATTGGGTTGGCCCCTAGAATGGGAAGCCTCCTCAGCCAACTTGACGAGATTTGCTACCCGTTGCCGTGTGCACTATAATCAGCGTTCGTGATCCAGATTGAAAGGTGGTGGTCCTACAATGGATGAGATAATTCGGTCGTTTACTCCCGAGTCGAACCCCAACATCCCTGAGCTAAGGCCTGGGGATACGGTGCGCGTACACAATCGCATCGTCGAGGGTGACCGCGAGCGTGTTCAGGTCTTTCAGGGTGTGGTCATGCGTATGCGCAAGGGTGGCGTGAGCGCCACGTTTACCGTGCGACGTATCGCTGCCCATGGTATCGGGGTGGAACGAACCTTCCCCTTTAACTCTCCACGCATCGAAAAGGTAGAGGTTCTGCGACGCGCCAAGGTTCGCCGTGCACAGCTCTACTATCTGCGCAAGTATCGGGGCAAGGCAGCTCGCCTGCGCGAGGATCGTTCTATGGTCGAGAGGCCAAAGCGCGCGGTTCAGGAATCCTAATCCTCATCGGCGAATGAGTTCGCCTCCTTTGGGGACTGCGGAACGGATGCACCGAAAGGGGTAGCGGTGTGAGCCAACGACCAGACCTGGTCGACGAACACAGGTTATGGCGTCGTGGATGTGCTCGCATCGCTGGCATCGACGAGGCAGGGCGTGGCGCATGGGCCGGCCCTGTCGTCGCAGCGGCGGTCGTTCTTCCGCGGATTCCTGACCTCAGACGCCTCCTAGAACCGGTCCGCGATTCCAAGGTATTGACTCCGGCTCAGCGCGAGCGCTGCTATGATCTGGTGCTGCGCTACGCCGTGGACTATGGCATAGGCGACGCCCCGCCGGAGGTCATCGATCGTCTGGGAATTGTGCCTGCTACCCGGCAGGCGATGCTCAAGGCTGTGGCCGGGCTTGAGTGTGTGCCCGATGGGTTGATTATCGATGCCCTGGCACTGCACGAGCTATCCATTCCTCAACTGGCTATCGCCAAGGCCGACCTCACCTGCCTATCCGTCGCGGCTGCTTCCGTCCTGGCCAAAGTAAGTCGTGACCGCATGATGGTGGCTTTGGATGCTGAACTGCCTCAATATGGGCTGGCCGCCCACAAGGGCTATGGCACGCGCCAGCACCGAGAGGCGCTACACGCATATGGTCCCACAGACCATCATCGGCACACCTTTGCACCCATTTCCCTCTTGCTCCAGGACGACGATGACTGAGCTTCTGGACGCCCTTTTGGCTGCGGGAATCGATGAGGTGCCCATCGTCTATCTCGACGTCGAAACGACCGGACTGCACCCCGAGCTTGGTGATCGCGTGGTAGAGATCGGCGCGCTCCGTTGCGAGGGCGACGAGGTGCTGGACGCCATGCAACAGCTCGTGAATCCTCAGCGGCGTATCGGCCGAGGGGCGTTAGCGGTACACGGCATCACGGCAGACATGGTTGCTGATGCGCCACCCTTTGCCCAATTGGCCACCGACGTCCTCGGTCTCCTCTCTGGCGCCATATTCGTCGGGCATAACGCACCCTTTGATCTGGGCTTTCTGGCCCAAGAGTTTGCTTCGGCCGGCATCGGCATGCCTCCCATGATCGCATTGTGCACCTTGCGCCTATCCCGTCGCGTTTATCGCCTGCCCAGCCATTCCTTGGCGAACGTGACCGAGGCGTTGGGGATCGATGTAGTCGGCGAGACCCACCGTGCTTTTACGGACGTGTTGCTGACCAAGGCGCTTTTCGAACGGATTTCTGATACCATGTGGCGCCAGGGTATACGCACCGTTCGGGATTATGTCACCCAACAAGGTGGCCCGATTCAGATGACGTCCAGCCTACCCATGGAGGTGCCGGAGGCGATTCGGGAAGCCCTCGCCGATCGCTGTCTGCTCGCGTTGCGATATCGTGCCCAAAGCGGCACAGAGACCCAGCGTATCGTTCGTCCCTATCGCGTCGTGCGTCGCGGCGGTAAACTGCTGCTGCAAGGACATTGCCTGTTGCGAGATGAAGAGCGCACATTTCGCATCGATCGCATCATCGAGATCGACGTTGTCGATGAGCTGGCCTAGGAACCTTGCGCGCTCTGTTTTCGCGCTTGGATAGGTTTGGCGCCCCTCCAACCGACGGGTATAATATCTGTTGTGGGCGGGCTAACGTCAGGAGGGTGATCATGAACACCCGCTATGGCTCTGTGCCCATGATATGTACCTCCCCGCTCAAGTCCGTGTTACGACGCCGGCCAAGGCAGAGAACGACCGGATGCCCACACTTGGCCTTTCCTAGAAGGAACCGGTAAGATGCCATCACGCACACAATGGGAGTCGTCGCTGGACGATCTGAGCCGTGATACGCGTTCAGGCGCGCAGGAGATCGCGACGCGGGCGGTGCACTTGCTCATCGATACCATCGGAGACTCGGATCCTGCAGGCGCCATCAGCTATCGTCAGTGGCTGTTGCGCATCAGCCGGCAACTGATAGCGGTCCAGCCATCGATGGGCATTCTTTTCCGTCTGGTGAACGATATGCTATGGGCTGCGGATGGAGCCACCGGCGCGGTAGAGATGCGCCAAGCAGCGTTAGACTATTTGCAGCAGTTCCAAGCGCGAGAATCGATGGCGCTGCTCACCCTCATCGAGGCCGCAAGCGCCCATCTCGCACAGTATCGCGCCGTTATGACCTACTCGCGTAGCTCGACGGTGGTGCGCGCCCTCTCGGAATTGGGCAACAGAAAACTGCAGGTATTCTGCGGTGAGGGCCGACCCATGTATGAAGGGCAAACGCTGGCCAGTGAACTTGGCTGGGCCGGAGTGCGGGTGGTACTGGGCATTGATATGGCTCTCTTTAACTGGCTCTCGGAGGTCCAGGCTCTGGTCATCGGCGCTGAAAGCCTGGGACGCACCGGCCTGGTGAACAAAATTGGCAGCGCCGAGCTGGTGCGCGCCGCCGCTGAGGCCGATATCCCGCGCATTGTACTGGCGACAACAAGCAAGTTCATGCCTAACGACTTTTTGGCCGGCCAGCATATTCACCGGGGTGATCCGGAGGAGATCATGCCGGTATCCAGCAGCAACGTTGAGGTGCGCAACATCACCTTTGACGTGACCCCTCTTGAGCTGATCACGATGGTCATCAGTGAAAAAGGGCCTTTGCAGGGCGAGCATCTGCTAGAGGAGCTCGATGCCGTGCGCACATATCCCGGTCTTCGTCGGATATCGAGTGCGTCATGAACACTCGGCTTGACGAACCCTCTGATGCCGATGTGGTGGTCGAGATCCTGGTCATCGGTGAGGAGATCCTCCTGGGCGATGTCCTGGATACCAATAGCCACTGGCTCTGCCAGCAGCTTACGGGGCTGGGCGCCAGGGTACGGCGCATCACGCAGATCGGAGATGATGCTAACACCATCGCTGAGACGCTGCGCGCCGCTTTGGAGCGTGATGTAAAGCTGGCCATCATCGTCGGGGGTCTCGGCCCCACCGAGGACGATCGCACCTTGGCCGCAGTGGCAGAGGCGCTGGAACGCCCCATTGTGGAGCATCCCGTTGCCAGACAATGGGTCGAGAACACCTATCAAGAGCTGGCTCGAGCGGGCCATGTCCCATCCGACGAACTGATGTCAAAAGAGGCTCAACGCTCGCGGCTCAAGATGGCGCGCCTGCCCCAAGGCGCTGAACCCTTGTACAATCATGTGGGGGTTGCCCCCGGTGTGCTCTTGCGCAACGAGTCTCAGACGATCGTCTGCCTGCCTGGAGTGCCCGACGAAATGAAGGACATCTTTCAGCACGCGCTAGAGCCCACGTTACGTGATTTGATTGGGGCAGGGCGCTATGCCGAGTGGCGCGTACGTGCCGCAATAGGTGACGAGTCGATCCTGGCGCCGGTATTGCGCCAGGTAAGCGCCGAACATCCTGCTGTGTATATCAAATCCAGGGCGCGGCGTTTCGGCGAGGACACGCATTTCACCATCACACTATCGGCACGAGGGCGAGGCGATGGTTCCGACGTGGAGAAGCGGCTGGAAAAAGCGTGGCAGTCGCTACAAAGGCGTCTGGCCCATGAAGGAATCGAGTCGTGGCGCGTCAAAGATCAGGATCAAACATCATTGTAGACCAGGGCCTTGGCCAGATCGCGACACTGGTTGATGCTTTGGATACCTCGGGAGAGAATAGATGGAAGTAGGGCTCGTGCAACGCGTGGACATTGAGGAAAAGATGCGCTCGGCGTATTTGAGCTACGCCATGAGCGTTATCACCAGTCGCGCCCTGCCCGATGTGCGTGACGGCCTCAAGCCGGTGCAGAGGCGCATCCTCTATGCCATGCACGACATGGGCATCACCCACGATCGGCCCACTCGCAAGAGCGCGCGCATCGTGGGTGAGGTGCTGGGCAAATACCATCCCCATGGCGACTCGGCGGTCTATGACGCTATGGTGCGCATGGCGCAGGACTTTTCCATGCGCTATCCTCTGGTGGACGGCCAGGGCAACTTTGGCTCGGTGGATGGCGATACGGCGGCGGCCATGCGCTATACCGAGGCGCGGCTTACGGCTATCGGCGAGGAGCTTCTGCTCGATATTGACAAGGATACCGTAGATTACATCGACAATTTCGACGGCTCCCTCCAAGAGCCTGAGGTCCTGCCCGCCAAGCTGCCAAATCTGCTAGTCAATGGCGTCGGCGGCATCGCCGTAGGAATGGCCACCAACATCCCTCCTCACAATCTGGGCGAGATCGTCGATGCACTTGTGCATCTCATTGAGCATTATGACCAGATCGATGATGTCAGCGTCGACGACCTCATGCGTCATGTCCACGGACCCGATTTTCCCACTGGCGGCATCATCCTGGGCCAAGAGGGTATCCGTCAGGCCTATGCCACCGGAAAGGGACGGGTCATCACCCGCGCTCAGGTTCATCTGGAGGAGCTTCGCGGCCATACGGCGCTCATCGTCACCGAGTTGCCGTATCAGGTGAACAAGTCGACGCTGGTGGAACGCATCGCCACACTGGTGCGCGACGAGCGGGTGCAGGGCATCGCCGATCTGCGCGACGAATCGGACCGCACCGGTATGCGTATCGTCATCACCCTCAAACGCAACCAGGCCCCGGAGCCGGTGCTCGCCGACCTGTACAAGTACACGCAGATGCAGAACACCTTTGGCGTCAACATGCTGGCCCTGGTGGATGGCGAACCACGGCTGCTCTCGCTCAAGCGTGTGCTCATGCACCATATCGAGCACCGGCAGAACGTGCTTGTACGCCGCACCGAGTACGAGCTAGAGCGGGCACGCGCCCGCGCTCACATTCTCGAGGGCCTATTGTTGGCTCTCGACAATCTCGACGCCGTCATCGATACGATCCGTCGCTCACAGAGAGTGGATACGGCGCGCAACAATCTGATGCGCAAGTTCAATATGAGCGAGATTCAGGCTCAGGCGGTGTTGGACATGCAGCTCCGACGCCTGGCCGCTCTGGAGCGCAAGCGCATCCAGGAAGAGTATGACGAGATTATCAAGCAAATCGCCTACCTGGAGGAGTTGTTGGCCAGTGAAGCGGGCATCCTCGGGCTGATCAAGGCGGATCTCGTACAGTTGAAAAAGAGCTTTGGAGATGCCCGGCGCACCTTTATCGCAGAAGTGGACGAGACGGGCGAGCCGTGTACCGACGGATTATTGCCGGAAGAGGACTTGACTGTCATAGTCACGCGCAGCGGTGCCGTGCGCCGAATGCCAGGACTGACACCGGATAGCGCCATAGCTGCGGGTGAGCGTGACCCATGGCTCGCCGTGTTTCGGGCCACCTCTCGAGAGCGTATCCTGCTGTTCACCGATCGGGGCAGGGTTCTGTCGCTGGCGGCACATCAGCTCCCGGATGCTTCACAACATCCGGAGGGGTTACCGGCTCTGGGGCTGGCCGGTAGGATGGTAGCCCCCGATGATGAACGCATCGTCGATGCCGTGCATACGCTACCCTGCGATCCAGATAACGATAGCAGCAGCACTACCCAGGACCAAAGCAACCAAAACCGCTATATCACCATGGCTACCCAACAAGGCAAGGTAAAACGCGTAGATCTGGCCGAGGTCGAGTCGTCGAGCAGGGGATCGGCAACCGATCCCCTGCCGGTCATCGGTCTGTCTGACGGTGACACTTTGGTGCGGGCTTTGCTAACCCCCGGCAGCAGCGAGCTGGTCATCGTCACCGCTCAGGGCAAAGCGATTCGCTTTGCAGAGGAAGAAGTTAGCATTCAAGGACGGGCGGCCACCGGCGTCAAGGGCGTCCAGTTACAGGAGGAGGAGAACGACGCTGTCGTAGACATGGACCTCGTGCGCCAGCGAGCCGAATTGGTGGTGCTCACGTCGGTGGGCTATGCTAAACGAACGTCCTTGAGTCAATACAGCACCCAAGGCCGTGGTGGCCAAGGAGCGCTGACGGTGGACAGCGCCAAGCTCGCCGATACCGGCCCCGTGACTGCGGCCCGTATCGTGGCTCCCGGTGAAGAGGTGATATTCTGCACTCAGCAAGGGACAATGGTCCGCGTAGGATTAGGCGATATCCCCGCTCGCGACCGCGCTACCTGGGGACGTGTAGTCACCCGCTCGCGACGCAACGCGATCATTGCCGTACCGGAAAACGACATGGCCGTGGGAATCGTCCGGCTAGAGGGCGCTGAAGCCGATTCAGGGGGCAACGGCGAGACACCTCCCTCTCGAGGCTCAAGACGCTCTACGCGGAGCTCTGCTTCCCGCACGAGCCGCGCATCACGCTCCCCTGCGCCGGACAACGGAGAGACAGACGCTGCATCTGCCAGCACCACGGAGCAATCGCACAAGCCCGCAAGCAAGAGGCGCGCCAGCGGCACCCGTACCAGTCGATCGCGAGCCAAGTCCGCAGGGACATCGTCATCCTCCCACAGTACCGATGCCGAGAGCGCTGGCCAAGCACCATCGCGTCGAGGTAGAGGCACATCGCGGAGCCCCGCCAAGGACGCTGGAGGGAGTGCTGAAACGACCACACGCACCCGACGCACCACGACGCGCAAGCCGCCTAGCCGAACAAGGCGATCGGGATCCCGATCACAATCCGATTCCGCACAGGATGACGTGTGATAAAAGATGCGCTGCGGCGCTCCTTTTATCACACCGGCAGTGGTGGCCACACAATCAACATAACCAAGGTGGGAAGAATTCATGCGCGAGAAGTTGCGACGTTATACCCTGATGATGCGTGTGGTGGGCATCATCATCATCCTTGTGCTTCTCGGGATCGTTGGCTATCAGCTTTACGTCTTTTATGGCGAGCATCTGGGCTATACGCCCACACGGGCTATCAACGACTATTTCATGGCCCTCTCGGAAGGCGAATACGATACCGTGTATCGCATGACCAACCCTGAATCACTCACTGACATCTATGGGCGTCGCATCATGCCGGGGGAGTTTGTCGAGCAGCTCAGAGGATTGGTCGGCGATGATCCGGTTCCCTTCAACCGCGTGGAGGTAGAAAAGCTGTTCGAATCCGGAACGTTTCGTTACTATGAGGTAACGCTGCATTCCTCAGTAGTAGGAACGCCAGGGCAAAGCCGCGTCATCGTCGAAGTACAGAGATCGGGCAATACCTGGCTTATCACTTATCCCTTTGCCATTGTGCTGTAAGGCGACGCCCTCGTCGTCAGGAGGAAACGGAGCCGCCGATGAACATCAAGACGCTCATCGCTCAAGGCCGGGGACCGATGATCGAGTTTCTTCCCGAGCCCGAAGCTCAGGCGCTGGCAGAGACCATCGTGGCCTTTGCCAATGGCGTTGGCGGGACCGTCATCGTCGGCATGGACGAGCGAGGACGAGTGATCTCGGATGTATCCGAGTCCTTTGAAGCGACATTGGCCCGCAGCCTGGCCATGTGCGTGCCTTCCTTTCGGCTGAGCGATGTGCCTCAATGGCACATCGAGGAAACCTCTGAAGGCGCGGTAGCCACCATCTCGGTGGTGCATACACCCTATACGCTCAGCGTGGAGGGGCGCGACGTCTTGGTGCGCTCAGGGCGGCTCAATGTGCCTCTGCAGCCCGACCAGATGGCCCAGGGGCACCTGGCCAGCGCGGTGCTTGGCTTTGAGGATGACATCGTCCCAGGCGCCACACTCGCCGATTTTGACGAGGCCGTGTTGGACGAGTACGAGCGCAACCGCGTGCGCCGTGGCCCTCGCGGCGAGAGCTTTACCCGCGCCGAGTTGCTGCGCGATGCCGGGGCGGTGGATGCTGCCGGCAATCCCACGGTGGCAGGCATTCTGCTCTTTGGCAAGAACCCCCAGTACTATTTTCCGCAAGCGGGCGTGCTCATGGTGCGCTTCAAAGGGCTCAGCGTGCGCGAGGCGGCAACCTCATCGGAGCGCTATTCCCGTCGCGTCGAGCTGACCGGACCGGTGGCGCGACTCGTAGAAAAAACGTGGGAAGTGCTCTTTGAAGAGATCCATCAGCAGTCCGTGGTGAATGGCTTGGAGCGCCAAGAGAGCTACAGCTATCCCCTGGAGGCGGTACGCGAGGCAGTGGTCAATGCCATATGCCATCGCGACTATACAATCACCGGGCAGCGCATCGAGATCCGCCTCTTTGACGATCGCATGGAGATCATGTCCCCCGGTGGCCTACCGGGCCACATCACCCTGGACAACATTCTGGATGAGCACTATTCCCGCAATCCTCGACTGGTGCGCGGCCTCTATTACTGGGGCTACATTGAGGAGCTGGGGCAGGGCATCGATATCATCATGGAAGTCATGGCCCGCGAGCACCATCCCCCGCCCGATCTGCGTGATACCGGGCGCAGCTTTACCGTCGTCTTGCACAACGCCGTCGATGAGCTACGCGAGCGCTATGGCGACGAGCTGAATCCGCGCCAGATCGAGGCTCTGCGCTTTCTCAAAGATCAAGAACGCATCACCAATCGCGATCTGAGCCTGCTTTGCCCCGAGGTCTCGTCCGAGACACTGCGCCTCGATTTCCGCGACCTGGTGGAAAAAGGCCTCTTGCTCAAGATCGGGGACAAACGAGGTACCTATTATGTGCGCAAATGATCAATAAGCTATCACCCTGATAAGGCCTTGTGTATCGTTAGACCAGAAGGGATGAAAAGCATGATGCTCGGCCAGGCTTGTCGTCTCGTTGACACCCAGCTATCCCCTGCTGACCATGAATCCGCTCCACGCTGGATGCGAACCCTGGCGCGCCCCCGTCTACAGCTTATGGCTCTTGTTCTGATCTTGAGCAGCCTTGCCATGTCCGGATGTGGTCAGGAGCCCACTCCCGCACCCATACCCACACCTACCATCCAGCCAACGCCTACGCCGGCCCCCAAGCAGGTTCTGGAGGGCACCCATTATAGCATCTCCTTTGACACTGGCTCAGAACGCCAGCTTTTGGCGTTTGAGGAGATCCAGGTCGGCGAAGTGGAAGGCCAGTTGTTGGTGTTCAGCGAAGTCACCTGGCTGCCTACCTGGGCGGCCGGCGGCCATGCGATCATAGAGCGACGCAGCGTCGTCCTCTCGCCGAGCCTGGACCCTCTACGCTATGATGTGGAACGCAGCGCCTTGGGCGTGCGCTCGGTGTGGGTCGCCGAGCGTGACGGACAAGCCTTCAACGTGCTGAACAACAACCTTGATTGGCATGCCCCGGTATTGGCCTCTGGCATATCGCCGGCTCCCGAGGTACTGCTGGAAGATAGCCCTTCGGCGTTGCCCTTTGCGCTACTAGCGCTGCGCTACACCGAGCCGGGCGAAGGCTCCATCGAGGCCGCACGCCGTGCGCCCCAGTCGCTGCACGTCGTCAATGTGCTCGAAGACTTGGTTGTCAGCCGAAGGTTGACTCTGTCGGTGGATGCTCTGCGACAGAGCGGCGTCATCGGCACCACCGCCCTCGATGGCCACGTCGAGGGCGGGCTGAATCCCTCCTTTGTCTTTTTCGTGCGTCCGACGAGCCGAGCGCTGCATAGCGTCCAGATCAAAGACTATCGCTTTGATCTCTGGATGGCCCTCCGCGACCCGAGATTGCGGGAGCCAGGCGAGCTGATCATCCAGCGTCTGGCAGAGCGCCCCGAGATCCCGCAACTGCCGCCAGCAGGCGAAGCGGCCCGCCTCGACATCACCTTTGCCGGAGCGCGCAACACCGAGCTGGCCGGCACCCTTATCCTGCCGCCAGGAGAAGGCCCCTTCCCCTGTCTACTGTTACACAGCCAGGATGGCATGACACCGCGCTGGGATCCAGGAGATCGCTTTGCCGAACGAGGATGGGCCGTCTTCTCCTATGACAAACGCGGCCTGGGCAGCAGCAAAGGCGAGTTTGACCGTGGTCCCCTCGATCTCTTGTCCGAGGATATAGTCGCCGCCGCCACGATGCTGCGCCAGCGGCCCGAAATCGATCCCCAGCGCATCGTCTTTGTGGGCTTGAGCGAAGGAGGCAGGATTGGCGCCCTGGCAGCGCCTGCTGCCGATGGGTTGGCAGCCATGATCTTGGGAGGGGCCCATGATGCCCCCATCTTCCCCGGCCTGGTGCGGAGTCAGATCGAAGGGGCGCTGGCAATCCACTATGGATGGGAGCCTCCTGACGTGCAGAGCTATATGGCGCTGAGCATCTCCCAGTGGCAACAGTGGCTTTTCGAGGATCAAGACGAGATATCACTTCTCGGACGCCGAGCCGGGCTGCGCGCGTTGCGCACCAAGGCGAACGCCGATCTTGCCACCGCGCTGAGGGATCGCACAAGCCCGGTGTTGCTGCTGCACGGCGATCAAGACGATTGGGCCCCGGTAGAAAGCGCTAGAGCACTGGCTGATGCAGTAGGTATAGGGGGCGAGGGATCTCCCTCCCAGGATGGATCGCTGCTTTGGGTGTTTGAGGGGCTCGACGCCGAGCTAGGCGCGCCCGTTGGACCCCTTCCCAAAGCGTGGGCACCGGAGGTGGACGAGGTCATATTCGCCTGGCTGGAGCAAGTCTTGCCCCGTTAGAGAGCAACGCGCATGACGAGCCGTTTGACGGCCTGCGCAAAGGCCTGTGCGTCTGGTAGATCGGCCGCGCGGAACAGATGAGTGTGGCAAGCACAATCGGACGCGCCAAACGCCGCCTCTACGGGAGAGACCCCTGGCAGCGCCCCCAGCGCTGCCGCCCAAGTGCATTCGCGACGTTCGCTGCCCACCACATACCATATCTCCACGATCTCACACACCTCGCGCAGCGTGTCAATATGCCAGTGCAGCCGCTTCTGGCGGCGCAGATGGCGCGCTAACCTCTGCCGTAGCCCACAGCTCTTTTGCCCTAGAGCGCTGCCCACATAGGCATAATAGCCGGGAGCAAAGGCGATTTCTCCCAGTCGGCCAACAACCAGTCGGCGTTCTACCGACAGGCGTAGAATTAGCACATAGGTTCCAGGGGCTTTAGGGAACTCCATGCCCACAGTGTATCCGCATCAGCATGCCGGCGCCAGCATCCAGTTTGCATTCTGCCGTTACGAGAGCAGGACACCCCTACTCTGACGCTCCCCTCACGTAACTCTGCCGTCTTTCTGACACATTTCTGACATTTCTCTCACACAGCATTACCCGCGAGAAATATAAGAACACTAATATAACCGACTTAAATGAGACTCTGAGCATAACATAAACAGCCCTGACGCGACAGCCACTCATCATCTGACCTCTCAACTTGCCCGACAGTTCACCTCTTGTACAATCGTCTCTTGAAATCACTGTCGATATGTTGACGAACCCTGAGCACAAGAGCAGGGTTCGTTCTGCGTTCATGAGACGTTTACTCTTGCGCTCATAGGCCGTGGTAGCATCAGAGATATCAGGATTGTACCGTTAGCACCTGAGAGAACGTGAGCATCTAGAACGTCCAAGAGATGCAACTGATCGATTCGCTCAGGCACTGGAGAGAAAAATGGTGACGCATTGTACCACCGCCAAGAGTTGCTGTTGTTTCGCACGCACGGTCCTATTGATTTTTCTGCTATTTAGCACATGTTCAAGTGTATTGGCCTCAGTGATACATGCTCAACAAGATCTGGATGCTATGAGCAATTTGGGCAGAGAAGAGCTTGGGCGTGCTGCCTCGGCAGCGCCGCAAAAAGGGATTTCCTACACCGGCTGGTGGGCGGGTGAATACCAGCGACCCAGCGCCGACCTCTCGCTGCAACGCCTCGCTACTACCGGCGCCGATTGGATAGCCCTGATCGTGACTGCGCATCAGGACGGCCCTGCTGCCACCACTATCAATCGTCTTCACGACCCCACTCCAACCGACGCCGATCTGATACACGTGATTCAGAACGCGCACAACCTGGGACTCAGGGTAATGCTCAAGCCCCATTTGGATCTGCCCAACGAGCGCGAGACCGGCATCTGGCGAGGATACATTGGCACCGAGTTCACCAAGGAGAGCGAGTGGGCGGCGTGGTTTGCCGCCTATACCGACTTTATCGTCCATTACGCCAAGTTGGCCCAACAACATGGTGCGGACCAGTTCTGTGTGGGCACTGAGCTACTGGGCACCACCCATCGTGAGGAGGATTGGCGCCGAGTGGTTGCGGCGGTTCGCGCGGTCTATGATGGTCCCCTGGTTTACGCTGCCCTGCACGGCGGTGAAGAAACCTCGATCACTTGGTGGGATGCACTGGACTTTATCGGCGTGGACGCTTACTATCGGCTTAACGAGTGCAATCTGGGCCTCACGTGCCCCACGGTAGAAGAGTTGATGGCCGCCTGGGAGGAGCCCAAGCGGATCCTCGCAGATCTCTCCGCCCGTCACAATCGGCCGATCCTGCTCACAGAGATCGGCTATCGCAGTTTTCGTGGCTGTACCCATCAGCCCTGGGATTCCTGGGTAGAGGGGCCATTGGATCTACAAGAGCAGGCAAACGCTTACGAGGCAACCTTTCGCAGCCTCTATCACGAGCCATGGCTTGGGGGGATGTTCTGGTGGCAATGGCGGGCTGACATCTTTCTCAGCGGTCCGCACAACGACGGGTTCACACCGGTCGGCAAACCTGCCGAGGATGTGCTCCGCGCCTGGTATGGCGGCGAACCCACTCCCCTGGAGCAAATCGATTGGCCCGACTATGACCGTACCCTCGATGTCTACCATGATCAGTTGGTATCCCCTTGGGAGAATTGGTCATGGGGCGCCGAGTTACGCTTTGACGCTCGAGAGCACGTGCATGCAGGAACCCAGGCTATCGCTGCCACCCTTGACCCTTATGGCGCTCTATCATTTTGGCGCCCCTCCTTTTCCACCTCCACCTACCGCTGGCTCGAGTTTGCCGTGCTGGGTAGCCGTGACGATATTCGCCTCCACGTCTACCTCGAGTCAGAGTGCGGCGCCGGTTTATGTCATGTACCGGTGAACGATCCACGCCACATTGTGGCGGGCAGCATCAGTAGCAGAGAATGGCGCATGGTACGCCTACCCCTAGATTACCTAAACGCCCCCGACGTGCAGGTGAACCGCATCTCCATTCAGAACCAGGATGGATCGCGATCCGCAACACTGTGGATTGACCAGATCCGTTTCGTTGCCGCACAGGATATACAGCCGCTGGGGACCGTTTTTATCCCCCTGTCGATCAACTTTCGTTGACGCATACGCAGCTCGATACAGCGGATCGAGCTTTGGGCCGGATGCATTCAGCTGCTCCATCTTGTCCGGCGAAGGCATTCTCGTCGACCTTGACATGAGCTAATCCTGGGCGAGACGGCACAATCGCTTTGTCATTCAGCCCACTCTGTGCTATAGTGATACCATACGAATCGAAAAGCATAATAGCGTTGATCAGGTCGAGTAACTGCCGATATGCCGACAGGGAGTGGAAGGCACCGATTGAGACCTTCCTCGTGCGGACGGCGGTGAAAACCCCCTGTGAGCTGGCTCTGGAACCCATGCGGCGGTATAGGTCGTCTGGCACTATGGAGCCCCGGATGCCCCGTTATCGGCGACAAGGAGGACAGAGGCAGCGTCAAAAGACGTTGCCCATGTCGAACTTGGGTGGAACCGCGCAGGCACGGCCTCTCGCCCCAGGGTGAGAGGCCGTTTTATATTGGACCGTGAGGGATGGGAGGAAGCATCATGTCAGCAGATGAACTGGAGGTATTGAGGCATTCGGCTGCCCATGTGATGGCCGAGGCCGTGCTCAAGTTATTCCCCGACGCCAAGTTCGGTATCGGGCCGGCCATCGAGAACGGTTTTTACTATGACTTTGATCTGCCTCGTCCACTGACCCCTGAGGACCTGGAGGAGATCAAGAGCCTGATGAAGGAGAGCATCAAGGCTCGCATCCCCTTTGAGCGCCAAGAGATCAGCCGCGAGGAGGCTCGCGAGCTCTTTGACGACCAGCCCTACAAGCTAGAGCTCATCAAAGATATGCCAGAGGATGAGACGCTAACGGTGTATCGTCACGCCGATTTTGTCGACCTCTGTCGTGGGCCGCATGTGGAGCACACCAGCCAGCTCAAGGCCAACGCGTTGGATTTGCTCTCTATCGCCGGAGCCTATTGGCGAGGTGACGAAAACCGGCCCATGTTGCAGCGCATCTATGGGACGATCTGGCGCGACAAGACCGAGCTACAAGCCTATCTAGAACATCTCAAAGAGATCGAGCGTCGCGATCACCGCCGACTGGGACAGGAATTGGATCTCTACAGCACCCACGAAGAGGCCGGCGCCGGGCTGGTTTACTGGCATCCCAAAGGTGGGCGCATCCGCACGACGATAGAAGACTTTTGGCGGCAACGTCACTACCAAAGCGGCTATGAGCTCCTCTACACGCCGCACATCGGCCGCGAATGGCTGTGGCAGACATCGGGACATCTTGGCTTCTATGAGGAAGGGATGTATTCCCCTCTCGACATTGAGGGACAAAACTATTACCTCAAGCCGATGAACTGTCCTTTCCACATTCTGGTGTACCAGACCAAGCGACGCTCCTATCGCGAGCTGCCGTTGCGCTGGGCCGAGCTGGGCACGGTCTATCGTTACGAACGCAGCGGCGTGCTCCATGGGCTGTTGCGGGTGCGTGGGTTCACCCAGGATGACGCCCATATCATCTGCACGCCAGAGCAGATCGAGGGGGAAATCCTGGGAGTGCTCCGCTTCTCGCTAGCGATATGGCGCGATTTTGGCTTTGCTGATGTGCACGCCTATCTGGCCACGCGCCCAGAAAAAGCGGTGGGCGAACCAGAACGCTGGGATCAAGCCACCGAGGCGCTGCGTACGGCGCTCGAGATCGAGGGGCTAGACTATGACCTCGATGAGGGAGGCGGCGCCTTTTATGGCCCCAAGATCGATCTCAAGATCAAAGATGCTCTGGGGCGTGAATGGCAGATGACAACGATCCAGTTTGACTTTAACGAGCCCGAGCGCTTTGACATGACCTATACCGGTGCCGATGGCCGTGATCATCGACCCTACATGGTGCATCGCGCGTTGCTGGGCTCGCTAGAACGCTTTTTCGGCGTGCTCATCGAGCACTATGCCGGGGCATTTCCCCTGTGGCTTGCGCCGGTGCAGGCGCGAATCATCCCCATCGCCGACCGCCACGTGGAATATGCCCGCGAGGTGGCAGCCAAACTCGCCCAGGCGAACCTCATCGCCGAGGTCGACGACAGCGGGGAACGCATGAACGCCAAGATCCGTCGCGCCCAAATGGAGAAAATTCCTTATATGCTCGTCCTGGGTGATCGCGAGGCGGAGGATGGTACGGTGTCGGTGCGATTGCGCACCGAGGAGAACCTGGGCGCTATGCCAGTCGACGATCTAATTGCGCGGGCCCAAGAGCTCATCGCATCGCGGAACAACCGCGATCTGTAGATATAGCACATCGGCGACAATCGCCTAGGGGCAGGGCATCGTCCTGCCCCTAGGCAAGTCAGTGGCTGCATGCACTATCTTTCCTTCTTTATCTGCCCAATATGGCCATGTCCCTGGCACTTGGCTGCGACGTTTGTACTCTGCTTCTGGGTACACGAGAATATCTACGCCAACGCCGACTGGGCCAATAGCCTGGCGCAGACGCACTGTTGCCTCACCACGATTCTGTACATGGGGCTGAATCACCAGGATATCCAGGTCCGAGTCCTCGGTAGCCTCACCGCGCCCGTGGGAACCAAACAAGATCACACGGCTAGGCTCGGCAACAGCCACGATGCGTTGGATGACCTGCTCCAGAGCCTGCTCGTCCATCACCATACTCGTCTCCTCGATCCGCGCTGGAACTGGGAATGATCCGTTCTCAGGCCGAATACTCGAGCACAACTTTGATGGTCTCCTCCGGACGCTCGTCGATAAAGCGATAGGCCTGGGGCGCCTCTTGATAGGAATAGCGCTGCGTCACCATCTCCTCGACCTGGAGCGCGCCGCGCGCCAACAGCTCGATGGCCGTGCGCGAGATGCGTTGTCGGTCCCACATGGGATGGAATCGGCTCGGGCAACCCCACACCGCCATGCTCGACACCAGGTTGAGTCGATTGTGGTGCCACTCTTCACCCAGACACACCGGCGTAGCCCCACCCTGATAGTAGCCCAGGGTCACTATCGTGCCGCCCATGTGGACCGCCCGCAAGGCGCCCTGCAGGCCGGCGTAATGGCCGCTGGCCTCGATGACCACATCGGCGCCATGGGGGGCGTTGGGCCGCATCTTGAGCGCCTCACCAGGGTCGCGCACAGCCGGATCGATGACGTCATCGACGCCCAGCGCTTCGGCGGCGTGGCGGCGCGTAGCGATGGGATCGATAGCGGCGATATAGCTGGCGCCGTTGAGGCGCGCCAACTGGGCCACCAGCAGGCCGATGGCTCCCAGCCCAAAGACCGCCACGTGATCGCCCACCTTGATCTGAGCATCGTGGACCGCCGCTAACGCCACGCCGATCAGCGCGGCAAAGACGCCCTGTTCGGGAGTCACCCCTGCCGGCAGCACCTGCATGGGGATCTCTTTGGCGGCGTCCTGATCCATGTTCACGACGGTGGCAGTGCCGTGGGGGGTGGCCGTATGCACCAGATCACCCACGCGCACCTCCTGCACCTCCCGCCCCACCTCGACCACCTCACTGACCATCTCGTATCCCAGCCGCATGGGGCGAAAGCCGGGCTCCTCATTGGGCATAAAGACGCGATACTCCCGATCGAAATGCTTTTCCGCAAAGGGAGCCGTGCCCCGGTAGAGGTTCATTTCGGTACCGTGGCTGATGCCGCTGAGTACGCTACGCAGGCGCACATCCCGCGGCCCTAGAGGCGGATCGGGCAGTTCCTGCAATTCGAGATGCCTCGGCTCAATGAGCACGTATGTCTGGGCCATGGTGCCTCCTCTGAGTCGTGATAGAGTCGTCCCAACGACCTTATACCGATCTACCATTCTATCATAGCGCATC
>SKLG01000246.1 GCA_007123335.1 Anaerolineae bacterium
ACTAGGCAGGCCCGAACCTTTTGGCCAGGCCGCACTCGGCACACCGCAAAGCACCGATACCACCTCGGCATCGACGCGGAGCCTCAACGAAAAAGCGCTTACACGCCGCTGTCATCATCGAGATCGAGCGCCAGGCACATCTTTTGGCGCGAGCCGCTATCCTCTTTGACCTCGAACCCCAGGCTCTCATAAAGGTTCATCGCCCGGGCGTTGCTCTTGGTCACATTGAGGGTCAACGCCCGCGCACCCCGCGCAACGGCGAGGGCCATGACGTCCTCCATGATCTGTCGCCCAAATCCCTTGCCCCAATGCTCTTGGGCCACCTGGATGTGGCGAATATGCACCGCAGCCCGCGGACGCCCCAAATCCAGCCACAACCAGGCGATCACCGCGACGGACCCGTCGCCGCCCTCCAGCTCATAGACAAACACCTCGCCCCGCCGCGCCGCAGAGCGCACCGAGGCGCAAAAGATGCTCTCTGAGAAATAGTCATCTGGAAAGTTGATCTCCCAGCTTTTGCGCTGAGCCTCGACCATTCCCGTATAGTCGCTGTCCGGATCTAGTGGACGGCGTCGTAGCATTTCACGCTCTCTCAGGCGAACAATCTGGTGCCAGGCCGCAAATGCTTCTCGGCGGCCTCTTCATTCAGTTCCCAGCCCAGGCCGGGACGGTCGTTCAAGGTGATATACCCATCCTGAATGAGCGGCGGATCGGCCTGGACGAGATCATGCCAGTGCGGGCGCTCCATCCAGTGCCATTCGAGCACCAAGAAATTGGGCACCGACGCGCAACAGTGGCACGAGGCGATGGTGCCCAGCGGCCCACAGACATTGTGCGGCGCCAAGGGGATATAGTATATCTCGGCCAGGTTGGCGATCTTTTTGCCCTCCAACAGCCCACAGCACTTGGGCAGATCGGGCATGATGATATCCACCGCCTGCTTTTCCACCAGGTCCTTAAAGCCCCAACGCAGGTAGAGATTCTCGCCGGCGCAGATCGGCGTGCTGGTGGAAGCCTTGACCTCGCGCATGGCGTCGATATTCTCCGGCGGCACCGGCTCTTCGAGCCACAAGAGATCCAACCCCTCCAGCGCCTTGGCGATGCGGATGGCCGAGCCGGTGTCATAGCGGCCGTGGAGGTCCATGGCCACGTCGATCTCGGGGCCCACCGCCTCGCGCACGGCGGTCGCCTTGGCCACCATGTCGGCGAGCTCGGCGTTATTCACCGTGTGATTGAACATGTCGTACTTTTTCGGGTGGCGCATGTCGTCCAGGTCGAACTTGATCGCCGTAAAGCCCTGATCCACCACCTCCTTGGCCTTGTCGGCGTTGGCCTGGGGCGAGTCGTCACCGCCGGCGTGACAGTCGGCGTACATGCGAATCTTGTCGCGGAACTTGCCGCCCAACAGGGCGTAAACCGGCAGACCGGTGGCCTTGCCCACCAGGTCCCACAGCGCGATCTCAATGCCGGTCATGGCCGTGACCAGATTGCCGGCCATGGCGCCGTTGAACACCTGGTAGCGGCGCATCTTTTCCCACAGGCGATCGACATTCATCGGGTCCTCGCCCAAGATAAAGCGCGACAATCCGGCGATGAGCCCCTGGATGCCGTCGCCGCCGTGAATGCACTCGCCGGTACCGGTGAGCCCTACATCGGTGTAGATGCGCACATAACAGGAATAACCGTGACCCCACACCTCGCCGGTGCGAATTTCTGTGATCTTCATGCCTACGATTGTCCTCCATGGAGCGGTATGGTAACCGCTTTGTTGATGGACAGCATCGTAGCATAGGCTGGAAGGTACGTCAAGAGGAAAATGACCCGGGCGATAAAACAGTTCCCCTAGAACCAGCGAGCGCGCAGCGCCTCCAGCGTGCCATCGGCCCGCCATTCGTTCAGGGCGGCGTTCACCTGTTCCATGAGGGTGGGCGCGTCGATGAGCGCGGCGATGACCAGGGGTTCAGAGGTGAGGGGCGGGCCGGCGATGCGCAGGTCGCCGTGCTCGCGGAGCAGTTCGTACGCGGTGACGCGGTCGCAGATCAGGCCATCGGCCTCGCCGCTGCGCAACAGCGCCACGGCCTCGTCCATTTCGCGCTGTGGCAGCACCTCCAGGGGGAGCCCCTGATCGCGATAAAGCTTGCGGGCCAGATGGTGCCCCTCGGCGCCCAGCTCGACGGCGATGGAGATGGGGGCATCGCTCTCGCCGCGCAGATCGCGGATATCCTCCACGTCCGCGCGATCGGCGCTCATCAGCAGCACCTGGCCGGCGTCAAAGTAGCTCTGCGAATAGCGCAGATCGCGGGTCATGGTGCGGTCGTAGGGCAAGGCGGAGATGATCAAGTCGAATTTGTTCGTTCTCAGCGCGTCGTACAGTCCATCAAAGTGGACGTTGACCATGACGACCTCGACGCCCCAGCGCTCCCCCAGCGCTCTGGCCAGGTCCACATCCAGGCCAAAGAACTCGCCGTCGTCGGTGACGACCTCAAAGGGGGGATAGCTGGCGTCCATGCCCACACGCAGCAGGCCGTCGCGCTGAATGCGCTCCCAGGCGACGTCGCGCTGCCAGAGGTCCGCCCAATATTCGCCTTGCCAAAGCAAAACCAGCACGAGCAACAGCGCCGCAAGGGCCAGCGCCAGCCAGCGGGCGATTTTGCGCTCACCAGAGGCCCGTCGGATCGCTCTCCAGGTACTCGTAGGGCTCGCCGTGGGCATAGTGCCGCACCTCCACATAGATCGGCTTGGGGATAAACTCGGGCGTGACAAAGGTAAAATGGTCCTGATAGCTCTTGTGCGGCCAGGGATAGCGAAAGGCCCACATGGCGACCGCCTCGCACCAGTCCCACTCTCGCTGCGCCCACTCGTAGGCGCGGATGGTGTACTCGATGCGCTGGTAGGGGCGCACCGCCTTGGTCCAGCGGGGGTGATCGTTCCAGCCGCCCTCGGTGATATAGCAGGGCTTGTCGCCATCGCCATAGCGGGCCATCAGTTCATGGACCAGCTCGGCGCGGCGAAAGTTGATCTCCTGAGGATCGGGCGGCTCCTCCGGCGGAAAGGTCAAACCATAGGCGTGGATGGCCATGCCATCAAAGCAGGCGCCCCCACCGGCCTCATAGAGCCGCTCCAGGAAAATCAGGTCGTCCATCCCCCACTCGCTGCCCGGCGGGGCCAGAGTGGGCGCCATGCCGGCGGCCAGGATCTGGACCTCGGAATTGGCCTCTTTGGCCATGCGGTAGGTCAGGCAGAGCAGCTCGGCATAGGCTTCGGGGTCGGGCAGCCGATAGCCCCACTCAAAGGCCAGATTGGGCTCGTTCCAGACCACAATGTGCTCCACCTCGCCGCGATAGCGCGCGGCAAAGGCGGCGACAAACTCGGCGTAATCGGCGAAATGCTCCCGATCGAGGTAGCGAAAGGTCGTCTCGGGGGGGCGGGCCCACTCGGGCACAAAGTCGATGCGCGCGATGACCCTCAGGCCCTGATGGCGGGCGTGGCGGATGATCAGGTCGGGGCGGCTCCAGTCAATGTTCCCCTTGGTGGGCTCATAATACCCCCAGGGAAAGTACTCGACGATCCAGGGCGCGCCCATCTCGCGCACCATGGCCAGGCTCTCCTGGATCTTCCATTCCTCCACCTCATCGGTGAGGCGCGTATGCACGCCCAGCTTGGGGTTGCCGGTGCGCACCGTGTGCGGCGGCCCCATGATCACCAGACGCCTGGGCAGCGCGTTCAGCGTCGCAAGCACGGCGATGAGCATCGCGACGCGGGCGAACCCGCGTATCCGACGCGCCGTTGGACGATTCACGATCGAGCACTTGAGCCCTTGGATGGATCGATGATATAAATAGCGCGGAAATGCCGAAATCTTGGCGGCCTCCTGCGGCTGTGGTATACTGTCAACGTTCGCCCCAGTAGCTCAGAGGACAGAGCAGAGGTTTCCTAAACCTTTGGCCGGGGGTTCGACTCCCTCCTGGGGCATGACTCTCAAACCCCTTTCATCCAGCATCCATGCGATGGAAAGGGGTTTCTGCTATCCTCTGCCCAACACTGCCGATAACCCCCAGCGACATATCCCAAGAATACCATGAACCCGCACGCCGCCCAATTGCGCGATCTCGGCTATCTCGCGGTCTCCTCAACCTCCCAAGCGCGGGGATCTTGGGGGCGGGCCATGCGCCGGCGCAGCCATTGTTGCAGCGGGGCAGGCAGGGCGCGCAGGCCGCGATGGCGCAGCAGGCGCAGCCAATACCAGGGCATGGTCGGGCGCAGGCCGTGGCGTCGGCTCACGGTCAAGGCCTCGCGCCAGTGGCGCTCCTCCTGCGTCGCCGTCTTGCTCGCGCCGTGCAGCCGAAAGCACGCCAGCGGCATGGGCAGGTAGGCGACCCGGCAGACCTTGGCCGCACGCACGAAAAAGTCATAGTCGAGGGCATAGTGCAGGCCGGTGTCGAACCCGCCGATCTCCTCCCAGACAGAGCGTCGCCAAAACGCGGCCTGCTGGGGGATAAACTCGGCGCGCTGGATGAGGCGTTGCAGGCTAAAGGGATGGCCGGGCATGTCACGTAGAAAGCGCCCCTGGGCGTCGATGACGCGGCAGTCGCCATAGAGCAGCCCCACCTCGGGGTGCTCGCGAAACCAGGCGGCGACGGCGGCCAGCGCCCCCGGCAGGTAGGTGTCGTCCGAGTTCAGGTAGGCCATGATCTCGCCGCGAGCCAGGCGCAGCCCCTTGTTGATGGCGTCGGCCTGGCCCTCGTCGGGCTCGGAGAGCCAGCGCAGGCGCGTCTCGCGGTAGCGCTCACCGTAGCGCCGCAGGATCGCGACGGTGCCGTCGGTGGAGCCGCCGTCGATGACGATCTGCTCCAGATGCGGGTAATCCTGCTCCAGCACGGAGCGCAGGGTGGCCTCGATAAAGGGCGCCTGGTTGTAAGAGGGGGTGACGATAGAGATGCTTGCTGCCGCAGGTGCGGCCAAGGGTGTGTTCATCCCAAAAGCTCCTCATAGATGGCCAACGTATCGCGCACGTTGCGCTCGGCGCTATACCGTTCGCGCGCCCGCTGACGGCCAATGCGGCCCATCTCGCGGGCACGGTCGGGGTCGGTCAGGATGCCGATCAGCGCCTCGGCCAGGGCGGCGAGGTCGTTGGGCGGCACGAGCAGGCCGTTCTTGCCCGGGCGCGTCATCTCGTTGGGGCCGTCTAGATCAGAGGCCACCACCGGCTTGGCCATGGCCCCGGCCTCGAGGATGGGCCGCGCAAAGTGGGGCACCACCGAGGGAAAGGCGACCACGTCGGCGGCGGCGATGAGCTGCGGCACGTCGCGGCGCATTCCCAGCAGATGAACGTGTTGAACAAGGCCGTGCTGCGCGATGAATAATAAGATCTGTCGATAGTAGCTCTGTAGCCGCGACAGGCGACCGCGCAGGCCGGGGGTCAGCGCGGGGACCGGGCCGGCGATGAGCAGGTGGGCATCGGGCAGGCGCTGGCGGACTCTTGGCATGGTCTGCACCAGGGGCAGCGTGCCCTTGATGATGCTGACGCCGCCGAGCATGAGGATTACCGGCGCCGACGGGTCGAGGCCGAGCTGTCGCCGCGTCGGGCCGCTGTCGATCTCGGGGCGGAACTCGGTCAGGTCGACGAAATTGGGCACCACGCGCACGCGCTCGTCGGCGATGAGCGGCGCGGCGTTGCTGCGACAGATGGCGATGACCCGATCGGCCCAGCGGTGGATCATCTGGCGCATCATCGCCCGCCGCAGCCCCAGGTAGCCGGGGTGCAGCGGCTCGCGGATGTGCCAGATCACCGGGACGCCGGCGCGGCGCGCGCCGAGGGCCGAGGCGGGGAGCACGGTGCTGTTCAGGTGCACGAGATCGGGCTGTAGCGCGCGGACGAGGCGCTC
>SKLG01000503.1 GCA_007123335.1 Anaerolineae bacterium
ATATCTTATGGGATTTTTCGCACCAGAGGCTCCGGGATGGGTGCGACTCCTTCCTATATCTGCTCTACTGATGCAGTTCGCTGGTTATATGGTCATCCGCAAGATCATCGCCATTGAAATATAAGGATCATGAATATGGATATGGATGTGAGCGCCCTCCTTACCCTGGCCAGCCCGCTGGGATCCCCGGCGGTCTTTGCCGTGCTGGTGGGTCTGGCCGCGGCCTGCGTCTGGCTGGCCCTGGCGCCGGCTCGCGCGGTGCGCGACGTGCAACTGCGCCTGGAGGACCTGGTGGGCCCGCGCTCGCCCGACCCGATCGTCGAGGAGGAGATGCGCGAGTCGCTGCTCAAGCGGGCGGTGGTGCCGTTGGTCAAAGGGGTGTTGCACCTCCTGGGGCGGTTCGCGCCGGTGCGCGGCCTGTCCACCGTCGAGCAGCAGCTCCTCTATGCCGGGTCGCCGGGAGGGCTGACCGCCCTGGATTTCTATGGAGTGCGCCTGTTGACCGCGCTGGCGATGGGCGGGTTGGGTTTCTGGCTGGGCAGCGTACGCACCGGCCTAGCCCATGCCGTGATGCTCACCCCGCTTATGGGCGCCGTCGGCTTTTTCCTGCCCGTGCTCTGGCTATCGGGGCGCAGGGAACAGCGCAAGAAAGAGATCGCCAGGGCACTGCCCAATGCGCTGGATATGCTGACCATTGGCGTGGAGGCGGGGCTGGCCTTCGAGTCGGCGATGATGCGCGTGGCCCAGCACTGGGACAACGCCCTGACCCGCGAGCTGCGCCGCGCTGTGCTGGAGATGCGCGTGGGCACGCCGCGAGATGCGGCGCTGCAGCACATGGCCGATCGCGTCGAGGTGCCCGAGCTGCGCACCTTTGTGGCCGTGCTGGTCCAGTCGTCGCAACTGGGCGTCGGCATCGCCAGTGTGCTACATAGCCAAGCAGCGATCATGCGTGAGAAACGTCGTCAACGGGCGGAGGAGTTGGCCCGCCAGGCGGCGGTCAAGATGGCTATACCGCTGGTTCTGCTGATCTTTCCGGCCATGTTTGTGGTGATCTTGGGACCGGCGATACCCGGCATCATGAATATGTTTAGGTAATAATGCATCAAGCTGACAGAACGCTCGTTATGGACGTATGGAGAACACGACTGCAAAAGGGGACAGAGTAAGCATGGTGGATACGTTAGGTTCGGAGGAGCCCAGAGAGCTCGCCGGGGCCGCAGAGATAGAAGCGAACGAGATCGAGGGGGATGAGTCGAGCTGGGAAGGCGCAGCCGACGTAGAGCAGGATCCTCAGTATGCGGAGGGCCTGGCCCATCTGCAGGCCGGGGAATGGCAACAGGCCATCGAGCGCTTTGAAGCGCTTGTGGAGGTCTACCCCGAGAGCGAGACGCTGCAAAATGTCCTTGAAGACACGCGCCTGCGGGCCGAGTTTGACGCCTCAAAGCGGGTCCGCGCCAGACGGGTGGTCATCCCCTGGAGACGGCTGATCTTTACCATCCTCACCCTGGCCGCTGTGGGCGCATTTGGGTATGGGAGCGTGCAGGTGATCCGCAACCAGGTGGCCCCCGTCCTGGCTCAGGCGCGCATCGAGCGCGAGCGCGCCCAGCTCTTGACCGACGCCAACGCCTTCTTGGAGGCTGGCAATCTGGACGCCGCTGAGGCCACCTATCGCAAACTGCTCAGCCAGGTGCCCAGCCACGCGGAGGCAGCGCAGGGCATGGGAGAGATCGCCGAGCAGCGCAAGCTCCTCGCCCTGTACGAGAAAGGGGTAACAGCGCAAAGGCTCGGCCATTACGAGTTGGCCTTGACCAGCTTTACCGATCTCTCGGTGCGCTCGCCCGGCTATCGCGATGTACGCCACCGCATCACCCAGGTGCAGAGCCAGGTGAGGATCGAGAGCCTCATGGCTAATGCGGAGGATCGATACAGCGAGGGCGCGTATCTCGAGGCGCTCGGCATTTATGAGCAGGTTCGCGCGATCAATGCGAATTTTCAGAGCGAGCTGGTCACGTCTCGCCTCTTTGATCTCTACTTGCGCCTGGGGATCGAGCTGATCGAGCAAACCCCGCCGGCCCCCGAGATGTTGCCCAAGGCGATCGATTACCTGGGCCAGGCGCTGGTCATCCGGCCGCGCAGCGTCGAAGCCGCCACAGAGCAGCGGCTGGCCAGGTTGTTCGTGGAAGGGCAATCGTTGCATTTCGAGGGCTATGCAGATCAGGCCATCAACCGGCTGCGGCCACTCTATGATCAGCGCCCAAGATATCTGGGCGGCATCCTGCCAGGCATGCTCTACGAAGCCTATAACCGCAGTGGGGACATGCACAGGCGAAACGACGATCTCCAGTTCGCCTATGAGCAATATCGTAAGGCGCTCGAGATGCCCGTCGCCGACAAGACCCTGGCCCTGGCGCGTCTTGAGGAGATCGTTCCTTTTCTCACCCCAACCCCAACGCCAACGTCGACACCGACGCCGACCAACACGCCGTTGCCCACGGGGACGCCTCGCCCGACAGCCGTCCCGACGCCCAGACCACTGGCGTCCTATCACAACCTCATCGTGTTCTATGCGGACCATCCCGACGAGCCCGGCTACTGGGTGATGGACGCCACCGGCGCCAATAGGCAGTATATCGGCAAGTCGCGCGGCCTGGATAGAGAGATCGAGGCGCTGATCGAGGAAGCCAAGTACTCGCCGGACAGGCGCTACAAGCTCACCGTCGCCGACGCGGACCGTCGCGCCCAGGTCTTTGTCCTGCTGCCCGAGGAAGAGCGCCAGCCCCATTACCAGATGTGGCAGTTGACCAAGCACACCGGCATCTCCTACGACCCGGTCTGGTCGCCCGACGGTAGCAAAGTCGCCTTTGTGAGTCAAGAGAATCAGAGCGATGATATCTGGATCATCAACGCCGATGGCAGTGGGCGCCGCAACCTGACCCCCAGCACATGGGAGTGGGACAAGCACCCCTCCTGGTCGCCGGATGGCACGCGGATCGTGTTCTGGTCCAACCGCGAAGGGCGCATGCAGCTCTTTATCATGGACGCCGACGGTCGCAACGTGAGGAACATCAGCAACACAGATTGGGAAGAGTACAACCCCATCTGGGTAAAGTGAAAAGGACGAGATGATGGCATTGCGCAACAATGGACAGCGCGGCGGCTATGCTGCCCCCAGTCGCGGCTCGCACGCTCGCGTGGAGGATTTTGAGGTCATCCGCGAAAAGATTCAGCGCCGGCTGCTGAGTGAGCTCAGTCCCAATATCGACACCAGGGACCCGGAGAGCGTTCGCCCGGCCCTGGAGCGGATCTATATCGAGACGCTGGCGGAGCACCAGATCCCGCTAAGCCGTATGGAAAGGAATGAACTCCTTGAGGAGATCATCTCCGATCTGTTGGGGCTTGGGCCGCTGGAGCCGCTCTTGCGCGACGAGAGTGTCACCGAAATCCTGGTGAACGGCCCGGATTCGATCTACATCGAGCGCGGCGGTCTCTTGCACGAGACGGATCTGCATCTTCGCGACACCGCCGAACTCATGCGCATCATCGAGCGCATCGTGGCGCCCTTGGGCCGGCGCGTGGACGAGAGCAGCCCCATGGTCGACGCCCGTCTGCCCGATGGCTCGCGGGTGAACGTCATTATCCCACCGCTGGCGCTGAACGGTCCTTGTATCAGCATCCGCAAATTTGCCAAGGCAGTCTTTGCGGCCGAGGACTTGATACGCCTGGACACCCTCACGCCCGAATTGGCCGGCTTTTTGCAAGCATGCGTTCGTGGACGGCTCAACATCGTGATCTCGGGCGGAACGTCCACCGGCAAGACGACGATACTCAATGTGCTCTCGAATTTCCTGCCGGCTAATGAGCGCATCATCACCATCGAGGACTCGGCCGAATTGCAGCTCAATCAGCGTCACGTGGTGCGCCTGGAAGCGCGCCCGCCGAACGTGGAGGGGCGTGGAGAGGTGCGCATTCGCCAGCTCGTCATCAATGCTCTGCGCATGCGCCCCGATAGGATCATCGTGGGCGAGGTCCGTGGAGGCGAAGCTCTCGATATGCTTCAGGCTATGAATACCGGCCATGATGGCTCTCTGACCACCGCCCACTCCAACAGCCCTCGCGATACCCTGCACCGTGTGGAGACGATGGTGTTGATGGCCGGCACCGACATGCCCCTCAAGGCGATCCGCGAGCAGATCGCGGCCGCTTTTGACCTGGTGATACATATCGATCGCCTGGCCGACGGCTCGCGCAAGATCACGCAGATATCGGAAGTACAGGGCATGGAAGGGGACGTGATCGTCATGCAGGATGTATTCCGTTACGTCCAGACGGGCATTCAAGATGGCCGCGTGCTGGGCTACTTTACGGCAACGGGCATCCGCCCCAGGTTCATGGACAAGTTTGCTGCGCTGGGTATCGAGATCCCCCCAAAGGCTTTTGCGCCGAGCCAGCCGCCGAGGCGGCGCTAAGGAGTAGCCATGGTCGAGGATGTTGTCCAGGTCGATGAGATGCGTCAACCCTTGACGCGGCGCGACCGCCCCATGACGCTGAGCCAGGTGATGGCCGATGTGGATCGGGAAGGGGCCAAAGAGCTATCCTATCTGCTGCCATTGGCCACGGGCTTTCAGCCATTGGACGACATGCTGAATGGGGGGATGCGGCCTGGGGAACTCATGATCCTTGGAGGGACCTTTGGCGTCGGCAAGACGATCTTTGGCCTGCAGGCTGCGCGCAACGTCGCTCAGGCTTCTGCGCAACATGGCGCCGTGTACGTCTGCTACGAACATGATCCCAGCCATCTCATGTCGCGCCTGCTGTGCCTCGAAAGTGTGGAGTCCTGTGCGCCGCATGAGGCGCTCACCTTGTCCAAGCTGACGCAACTGGCGAATGGCCGGTCCAATGGCGACGGGCTCATCAGTCAACTGAGAAGAACGCCTCGCCATGCCCAGGTCCTTGCCGCGATGGATGCCTACGCCAGCCGGCTCTTGCTGGTCGGCGCAAGCGGTGTGCACGGCGATCTCGCGCGCATCCGCGAGTGGGTGGAAAAAGCCACGGCGCAGGGGACGCGCCGGGTTCTGCTCGTCATCGATTATCTGCAAAAGATCCCCACCGGGCGAACGGACCTGGGGTCGGAGGTTGAGATCACCACTCACGTGGCCCAAGGGCTCAAGGAGCTCGCTGTGACCATGGGCATCCCCATCATCGCCATCGCCGCCGCAGACCTGGCGGGGCTCAGATCCAAGCGCATGCGGCTGACGGATCTCCGCGGAGGCTCGGCTCTGCAATACGAGGCCGATGTGGGCATCGTTCTGCACAACAAACACGATATCATCAGCCGCGACCATCTGCTCTACGGTGCCGGCCAGGCGGAGGAGATGCGGGAGTGGGTGATCATCAGTATCGAGAAGAACAGAGCCGGGATCAAAGAGGTGGATATGGAGTGTCGACTCGACGCCGCACATTTTCGACTGGACACCCATGGTCGCATCGTGCGCGAGCGCCTGGTGGACGAACGGGCCGTCTTGGCCTAAGAGGTGCATGTCATGCCAGAACCTGATACCGTGAGGGAGTGGACCGCTGCGAGCAGACTGGAATTGGCTCTGCTCAGCGCCCTGCCCGACGAGTATGCGCTCATCACCGAGGCCGTCGTGAGAGGGCTGACGCTTGATGGCCTAGTCGTGGGCCGCCAGGGACTATTCGTGCTTGATGCTTGCGATTGGAAAGGCGAGATCATCCCCACGTCGTCAGGTCCGTGGCAAGAGCAATCGCCCTGGGGACAACGGACCCACCCAAACCCGGCGATCAAGGCCCAAGCGGCGACCAAAGCTCTTGAGGCGTTTCTAAAAGACGAATTCGCCGATCTGCATCCGCAGATTCATCACCTC
>SKLG01000521.1 GCA_007123335.1 Anaerolineae bacterium
TCATGCAGCGATGCTATACTT
This sequence comes from Anaerolineae bacterium, assembly GCA_007123335.1. GTDB lineage: Bacteria > Chloroflexota > Anaerolineae > UBA1429 > UBA1429 > SKLG01. Next base: position 22 of record SKLG01000521.1, read on the forward strand.
GATCTCATGAATCCAATAATAGACCATCTCTATCTTTCGCCTCATCTGGACGACGCCGTCCTCTCTTGCGGTGGCACCATACACCGCCAGGTCCAGGCGGGCAAGCGGATCGTCGTGGCGACCTTTTTCACCGCCACCCCGGCAAACCCGGCTTTTACGCCGCACACCCGGGAGTTGATGGCCCGCTGGGATCGCGGCGAGGACCCCATGGCGGTGCGCCGCCGCGAGGATCTGGAGGCGCTGCATGCGCTGGGCGCAAAAGCGCTGCATCTGCCCTTCCTCGACTGCGTCTATCGCACCGGTCCCGACGGCGCCGCGCTATATCCGGCAAAGGGCGACATCTTTGGCCCCCTCCATCCGGAGGAAGATAATATGGATCAGGCGCTGCTGGAAGGATTGCTGAACGCGGTACCTCTATCCTCACAGATGACCATCGCCGCACCGTTGGGCGCGGGCAGGCATATAGACCACCTGCTGGTGCGCAAGGCGGCCATCGCACTCCAGCGCGCTATGGATCGACAAGTACACTTCTATGAGGACTATCCCTACGCCGGCGACGGCGATGCTGTGCATCGCGGCATGGCCCCCTGGCCGCCCTCGTGTTGGCGGGCGGCGCCCCAGGCATTGCAGAGAGCGGATGTGGCGCAAAAGGCGCGGGCCGCAGCCTGCTATGCTTCGCAGATCAGCACCTTTTGGGCAGACGCTGCCGAGATGGAGGCCGCTCTGGCGGGATATGCCCGGCGAGTTGCGGAACACTACCCCCCCATGAGCCTGGCCGAGAACTATTGGATGTTGGACAAGAACTGCATTCAAGAAAGCGAACACTCATGACACGAGCGCCCTGGATGATATATCTCGCACGCCTGGCGGTGACGGTATCCCTGCCGGTGCTGCTTATCGCCTCGCCTCTCTATTATTTTATCTCGCCGGCCTATGTTGCTTCCCAATATGCGCGCCCTGGATTCCCGCCGTCAAGCCGCTTTACGCCCGACGAGCGACAGCGTCTCTCTGATGTGCTGGTGAACTATTTACGGGGCCGAGCCTCGCTGGACGACATGGTTTCGCTGCGCACCGACAGCGGGCAGATCGCCCTGCGCAGCCAAGAAGTCGAACACATGGTGGATGTCAAGGGCGTCACCGATGCCTTTTTTATCGCTCATCCGGTGGCGCTGGTATTGTTGCTGCTTGGCGGATGGTTTACCTGGCGCGTGGGACGTGATGAGGTGGCTCGCGCGTTACGACAGGGGGTATGGCTCACCGGCGGGTTGATGCTGCTTGTGCTTCTCACCTCACTGGTAGATTTCAGTACCTTTTTCACCAAATTCCACGAACTCTTTTTCGCTCCTGGAACCTGGACCTTTTTCGAGCAAGATACGCTGATCCAGCTCTATCCCCTCGTTTTTTGGAGTGATACCACATTGTTGCTGGGTGGAGTCATCTTGGCCGAGGCGGTGCTGGTCTATGCGCTCACTGGGTTCTTGACGCGAGAGCGCCAACGCCCAGGGCGATAATCTCTTTGACGCTGGAGGGCAGCTCTAGCTCTCGGCCACAGCGGCCGCCTTCTCATGTTCCCGGGCAACGAGATCGGCGACGGTGGTATCCGTGAGGATGCGCTGGGTCGCTTCGGTCACCTGCTCCCACACCTCGCGCATGGCACAGGTCTCGCGGAAGGGGCAGTCAATGATCACACCCTCTTGGGTGCATACCGTGGGCTCGATGGGCCCCTCTAGCGCCATGATGACCTCGGATAGGGTGATCCGATCGGGGGTTCGCGCCAGCATGTGTCCACCCTGAGGACCGCGCCGACTCTGAATAAGCCCCCCTTTGCGCAGCGTGATCAAAAGCTGGTAGAGATAGTTCTCGGGGATATCGCGCGCCTCGGCGATATCGGCGCTCTGGAGATAGCCCTGCCCATAATGCAGGGCCAGCTCGATCATGGCGCGCAGGCCATATTCCCCCTTGGTGGATATCTTCATGCCCGCTCGTCCTCTCCGTGGATACTTTGCGAAACGCATGTTGTCAATCAAGTTACTTGATTATAGGAGAAGCGCAGACAAGAGTCAAGTGAAGAGTTTTTGCCGTTACGTCAGGGTTATACTCGGGCCTCTCGCCAACGTCCTTGTTGAAAACGATAGACCATGCCCAGGCAGGAGATCAGGTAGCCCAGACCAATGCCGGCCCAAATGCCCGTCGGTCCCAGTCCCAGCGGCGTCGAAAGCACCCAGACCAGCCCTACTTGGCCGATCCAGAGCGAGGCGATGCTGATGGCCATCACCATCAGCGCGTCACCGGCGGCCACCAGCGAGCGATCGAGGACACTGGAGAGACTCGTCGCCGTACCAGAGAGCAGCAAAAAACGCGCCGCGATCACGGCCACCGCCATCACCGTGGGCGACGTACCGAAAAAGCCGAGCCAGAATCTTGGCGAGAGGTTCAGCAACCCCAAGAGCAACAGAGAGGCCCCGGCAGCCCCCACCCCAGAGAGGAACACGGAGCGGCCGGCGCGATCGGGTTTACGCGCGCCCAAGTTCTGCCCGACCATCGCCGCCGCTGCTGTGCTGATTCCCATCCCAGGGCAAGAGAGGAACGCCGAGATGCGGCTGACCAGGCTATAGGCGGTGAGCACCTCGGCGCCAAAGCCGGTGACGATGCGCACCAGTAGCGCGTTGGCCAGATTGGGGGAAAAGCGCTGCGCTGCCGAGGGCACCGCGATGCGCAGGATGCGCTTCATGGTGGACCAATCGGGCACGGCATCACGCAGGTGCAGCCGCACCCCGGCTCGTCCGCCGCTCAGGATGATCAATTGGGCGGCCACGCCAGCGGCACTCCCCGCCACCGCTGCCCACGCCGCGCCGCTTACGCCCAGAGCAGGAAAAGGTCCCGTGCCTAGCACCAGGGCGGTGCCCACCGCGAACATGACAACGATGTGGACGATGTTGGTGCGCAAGGTGTACTCGGGGTGTCCGGCGCCTCGGATCACGCCGTTCATGGTCGGCAGCATCTCCATGAACAACAACCCGCTAAAGATGATGCGCACATAGGCCAGAGCGTCGGCTTGTAGCTCGCCGCTGGTCCCCATCCAACGCAAAAAGACCGGCGCCATGCTCTGCGCCAATACCATGATCGGCACGATGAACAAAAAGACCAGCAGAATGGTCTGCATCACGGCGTGATCGGCCTGGCGACGTTCCTTGGCGCCGATGTGGTGCGCTACTAGCGCCATCCCACCAGCGGATAACCCCATCATCGGGCTGATGAGCACGATGCGCAGGGTGGTGCCGATAGCCACGGCGGCCAACGCCGTCTCGCTCACCTGGCCCATCCAGAACGCCTGGACGAGCCCCACGGTGTTCATCAGCGCCATCTCGGCAATCGAAGGCGCCGACTGGGAAGCGATAAGCGATATCAGGCTTCCGGTGGTGAGATCGCGCTCGGCGCGTCGCGGCAGAGCAAGGGTACGCTGAGCCAAAGCCACGCCTCCTTGGGCGGTAGAGGATAGTAGCCCATTCTAGTCCACTGTGCGTGGTCGTCAAAAGCGCATGCAATGCCAGTTGCACATGCGCATGATGGAACAGCGAACAATTTTTGCCCCCACCAGCATCTATGGCATAGTGTGCATTGCCTGTGTCCCTATTACGCGGCCTGCGCCGCGAAGGAGTCTTTCCATGAAACGCGTTCTCGGCATTTTGCTCGTACTAGTGCTGATCGGTTGCGCCAGAGGTGACCGAACCGGGGATATGCCTCCCAGTCCGATCGCCACCGAGACTCTGACGCCGTCGTCGACCCCTTTGCCGACTATCGAGCCCACGGCCATCGCCGAGGCCACCATCTCACCGGCAACGCCGGAGGCAAGCGCTGAAATCGCGCAAGAATATCCAGCCCCCGAGGCCTCACCGATGGCTGCGCTGGTGACCGAGACGGCCGCCTATCCCGAGCCGGAAGCGGAACCCACTCGCCCCAGCGTGCTCGCCAGCGCCATGGAGACCGCGCGCGCCGTCACGGCGACGCCCGCCTCCGCAGATGCTTATCCTGCGCCGGCGTCGACGCTGCCATCCGCAGGCCCCACTGTACAGCCAGAGCACACGCCGACGGCAGCTCCGCCGACGGCAACGCCCCGACCGACACTGACACCACAACCGAGGATCGCGCCCACCAACACTCCCAGCCCCATCGCTCCCTCTGGGCTGCGCGATACCGGGCCGGCAGGTCGCACGAGCAACATCGGCCCCTATCTGCTGATGAACCCCGAGGCCGGACAACCGACGCACAATCTGCTCAAGGATGGACGCATGCGGGCCTATATGGCTATCAATCCGGCACACTGGGGTGATCCAGACCGGTTGCCGAATATGGAGGGCTATGGCCGCAACTGGATCCCAGAGAATGAGGAACTGGACTATATCCTCGCCGGCGCCGACGGCGCCCGCCGCTACTTTGAGCGCTTTCAGGGCACCTATGAACAGACGCGCGGGGAAATACATGCCTGGATGTCTACCTGGGCGTTCCGCTTTGGCGACTCTGCCTTTGCCTCGCAGTGGGTGACCTTTCAGCGCGAGTGGTTGCGCCTGATGCACGAGAACGGCTATCGAGCCGGCATAGGCGGGATGAAGACCTATCGCTTTGGTGCTGATCAGATCACCTGGCTGGCGCCGGCCATCGCCGAGGCCGATTATCTCTTTTTAGCCGAGTCGGGCGCGCCAACGCTGCGCGGCAGCTTTGGGCAGACCACTCTGTTGTACCGCAACTTGATGGACGAACTACTAACCGTGCTCCCCGCCGAGCGTATTCCGCCGCTGATCCTCGACGTCAGCGTCGATGGCAAGGTGAACAAGGATCTGGGCAGAGCAGGGGTCTGGTGGCAGCGCGGCTACCGCGACTTTGAGACCTCCCCGGCTGACTATGCCGCTGACGTACGCGCCTACGATCTTGAGACGCTCAAGAATCTTTATGTCAAACATGTCTTTTGGTTCGCGACCAACATCAGCACGGATACCCGCTCCTTTGACGTAAACACCGACATGCTGGCCATCGCCAATGGATGGCATGCCGCGCCATAGCCAAGAGGGCTGGAGCTTTTATCAGAAATCGAGGGTCAGCCATCCCGCGTTCACGAACTGACCTTCGTCCGTAGTGCGATACATGCCCACGCGTACCGCCTGGGGCTCTTCCTCAGGCGGTACGGGCAATAGATAGGCATCGTGCACCAGTTGGTCAGACGTCCAGCGCGACGTGGGGTACCAGCCGTCGACAGGATGCTGGCGGTCGGCCTGGGCCAGAATGTCCTCCGGGCCCTGGGGTTCCTCGCGCGCCAAGAGATGCACAGCCACGGCGTAATCTTTTTCCAGCTGTTCATCGGCCCGCCAGATTACCGAGATTACCAGATCATCATTCTCCGTCGGCAAGAGGGTTGCCGAGAGAATACTCACGCCATTCTCCAGCGTCACCAGTTCATCCAGAAGCGTATCATCACGATGAGCAACGGGGCTGATCTCGACAATACCCGGCGCGGGCGAGGAAAGGTACGCCCCATCCAAAAGATCGTCCCACCACTCCAGGGGACGCTGATACAAGGTCTCGCTAAAGGTGAGCAAGCGTTCCTCTTGCGTGGCGATGGCCGCCAGATCGGCGTTGTGGTCCACCAAAGTGAGTCCAGGCAACTGGTCATCATAGGCCTGGGCATAGGCCAACGCCCAATAGGCGTGTCCCCACAACGCCATAAAAGTCGCGGGCTCTCCATCGGGAGGCGGCGCCACCTGAGCAGCCAGGTCGATCCAACGCCGAGCGCCATCATCGCGGGTAATCGCCAGAACACTGGGGCGATTCGCCGGGACCATGGCGACAA
>SKLG01000221.1 GCA_007123335.1 Anaerolineae bacterium
CCGTTGCCGCCGGTTCCCGCCAAGATGACGATGCGGGCATGATCGCGGGGCAGCAGTGCCATCGCATTCTCCGCCAGGCTGCGGCCGGCGTTCTCCATCATCTGCAAAATGCCCAGGCCAAACTCCTCGACGGCTATCCGATCGACCTCGCGCATCTGCTCGGCGCTCACGGCCGGCACCACAGTTCCATCATTGGCTATAAAGCGTATAGACCCCGCTCTTGATTCTCCCACTCTGCTTTACCCTCGTAACACGCTTTATGGCTAGCAGGAATACCTTCTTGGGCGACCAGGATCGCCAGATCTATTCGTCGCGCAACACAACCATCGGGCTCAGGCCAGAATGTCGCGTTGTGTGGTTCTTTAGGTGCCCGGCAGTTCAGAAACTGCCGGGCACCTTGCAGGGGAAGCGGAGGGTTCTAGCTAAAGCCCCAGCCTTTGAGGTTGCGCAGGCTGATGGCCAGCGATTCAAAGGGGTCGCGGTCATAGCACTGGTCCTGCTCGACGCAGTACCACTCGACGCCGCTCTCTTCAGCCGCCGTGAGGATGACCGGCCAATTGAGGTTGCCCTCGCCCACCTCGGCAAAGCGCTGCTCGCGATCGGGGGTGATGGCCATGTCCTTGAGGTGCAGCAGCGGCTGCTGCCCGGCGCATTTTCGCACCCAGTAGGTCGGATCGGCGCCGCCGTGTTGCAGCCAGTAGACATCCAGCTCGAACTTGAACACCTCGTTATCCGCCATCCGGTCATAGAGCATCTCCAGCCACGTCTGGTCGCCGAACTTGGCCAGCTCGTGGCTGTGGTTGTGGTAGGAGAAATCCATCCCGGCCGCCGCCAGTTTTTCCTCCACCGCCGCAAACTCGCGAACAAAGCGCTCCAGGCCCTCGACGCTGCGATACTCGCCGAATAGGCCGCCGATGGCCGGATGGGTGCAGCCATAGATCTGGTGCTCCTCGATGACGGCGTCCACGTCATCGACAAAGCTCTGCCAGTTGGCGTGGCTGGAGATGATCTTGAGCCCCAGATCGGAGCACATCTTGGCCACCTCCGACGGCGACACGTCGCCAAAGCCCGACACCTGCACCGCCGTGTAGCCGATATCGGCCACCTTTTTCAGGCTCTCGGCCACGCCTTGCGTATCCTGGGTGAATTGGCGCACGGTATAAAGCTGCGCCGCTACGACGTTCTCTGGCATCTCGTTTCCTCCTCATGAGAATGGCGGCGAGGACGATCCTCTACGCCCGCATCATTGCCTCGCCGCATGCTACCACAAGCCACCGCTGGCGCGCAACTTGCCCCCCCTCCCGAAGGTCCCCCAGACGAACCTCTCGCTTCCCGATCAAGCCTTGCTGGGGGGACCTTCGGGAGGGGACTTTAAGGGGGAGGATGCGCAACTTGTAAGCTGATCGAGTCCGACTTATACTCGCCACACCATGACACAACGAATAGACCTGCACAGCCATACCTTTCTCAGCGACGGCGCCTTGCTGCCCTCGGAGCATCTGCGGCGCTTTGCCGCGCTGGATCACGCCGCCGTGGCCATCACCGATCATGCCGACGCCAGCAACCTGGACGAGCTGATCGAGCAGCTACGCCGCCTGTTGCGCAGCCAGGCCGACGACTGGCCGCTCACCGTCCTGGTGGGCGTGGAGCTGACTCACGTGGCGCCGGGGAGCATCGACAAGCTGGCCCGCCGCGCCAGGCACCTGGGCGCCGACCTGGTCGTCGTCCACGGCGAGACCATTGTCGAGCCGGTGGCGCCGGGCACCAACCGCGCCGCCGTGGAATCGCCGGACGTGGACCTCCTGGCCCACCCCGGCCTGCTCAGCGAGGAGGACGCCGCTCTGGCCGCCGCGCGCGAGTGTTATGTCGAGCTCACCACGCGCAAGGGGCATTCGCTGACCAACGGCCACGTCGCCGCCATGTGTCGGCGCGTCGGCGCGGCCATGGTCGTCAACACCGACGCCCACGGGCCGGGCGACATGGTCTCCATGGCCTTTGCGCGCACCGTGGCGCTGGGCGCCGGCCTCTCGGCGGAGGAGGCCGAGGCCGCCTTGGTGGAGCACCCGCAGCGGCTGGTGCAGCGGCTGTTGATGGCCCGCCACGGCATGCAGAACGCTTGACCCATACACCTTTTGACGATATGCGCCCTGTTCGGAACCAATTTGAGTGAACCATGAGGAGATCACCATGCCTTTTCCAGCCATGCCCACCCGCATCCCCTGCCCCAATTGCGGCCACCGTTTCGTCGCGCAGGTGCAGAGCGTCGTCGATGTCGGCGAGCAGCCCGAGCTCAAGGAGGATCTGCTGGCCGGTCGTCTCAACGTCGTGCGCTGCCCGCAGTGCGGCACCGGCGGCCTGCTCAGCACGCCGCTGATCTACCACGACCCCGACAAGGAGTTGCTCATCGCCCTGGCGCCCAGTGAGATGAACCTGTCGGCGGATGAGCAGGAGCAGCTCGTCGGCAGCCTGGTGAACGCCGTGATGAACAACACCCCGGCGGAAAAGCTCAAGAGCTACTTTTTCCAGCCCAAGACGGTGCTCAGCTATGACAGCCTGTTCGACATCATCCTGGAGGCCGACGGCTTTAGCCGCGAGGTGCTCGAGGCCCAGCGCGCGCGGCTGCAACTTGTCGGCGAGCTGGCCGACGCCGTCGACGATGAGGAGCGGCTGGAGGAACTCATCGAGGAGCATCGCCAAGAGCTCGATTACGAGTTCTTTTTACTGCTCAGCGAGGCCATCGACAACTATCGGGCACGGGCCGAGGTCGATCCCGAGAGCGACGAGGCGCAAGAGGTCGGCGATCTGATCGCCCGGATGTCCCAACTGCGCGAGGTCCTGTTGGAGCGCGTGAATCCCATGGGCCCCACCGTGTCGGCGGATGCCGACGACGACGCGCTCATCGACCTCTTGCTCAACACCGAGGAGGGCGAAGCGTGGCAGCGGGCCGTGGCCGCCAATCGTCCGCGCCTCGATTATGGCTTTTTCCAGCATCTCACCGGGCGCATCGAGGCCGCTCAGGGCAGCGATGAGCAGGAGGCGAAAGAACTGGCCGACCTGCGCGAGCGCCTGCTGGACGAGATCGAGGCCCAGAACGCCCGCATCCAAAGGGCGCAGGATCGGGCCAGCCTGTTGCTCATGCGCCTGCTCGAGGCCGAGGACCCCGCCGCCGCCGTGCGCGAGAATCGGGACAAGATCGACGAGATGCTCATCAATGTCCTCTCCCGCTACCAGATGGCGGCCCAGGAGGAGGGCGACGAGGAGCAGCTCGATAAGCTTGAGGCGGTGTTCAACGCCATCATCGAGATGCTCGAGGAGGACCTGCCGCCGGAGGAGCGCCTGATCAACCGCCTGCTGCGGGCCGATTATCCCGACGAGACCGACGAAATCCTGAACCAGCATCGGGGGCTGCTCAATCGCGAGCTTTTGGACAGGATCGACAAGTCGCTGGAGCAGTTTGGGGACGAGGAGGATGAGCTGGCCACACGTCTGCGCCAGATTCGCGGCCAGATCGAGGCCAAGATCACTATTTTGCGCGCCTGAGCGGTTACGAGAGGGAGGGAACGCCATGCAGGTTGGATTCGTGTCGTTGGGGATGGGCGCACAGCCGTTGAGCGACGTGCTGGACCTGGCCCAGCACGTGGGCGCCGAGGCGCTGGAGCTGAACGGTCGGGTGACGGTGCACCGCGACTTGTGGAAGCCGCCGGTAAACTATGCCGCGATCAGGGACGCGTTCGAGGAAGCTGAGGTCACGCCGGTCAGCCTGGGCGGGTATTCGAGCTTGGCCCAGCCCACCGACGAAGGGCTGGAGCGCGCCGTGGACGAGTTTGTGGCCTATTGCGAGCGGGCGCGCCAGATGGGCATCCCCATTGTGCGCGCCTTTGCCGGCGACGTGGTGGAGGGCCACACGCTGGAGGAGCTCTATCCGCGCATGGTGGAGGGGTTCAAGCGGATCATGCAGCGCATCGCGGGCTGGGGCCTGACGGTGGGCATCGAGAACCACGGCCGCCTGATCAACCACGGCGAGCACCTGCACAGCCTGGTGCACGAGGTGGGCAGCCCGCATCTGGGCATCACCCTGGATACGGGCAACTTTTGCTGGGCGGGGCATTCCATCGAGACCGCCCACCGCTTCTGTGAGCGGCTGGCGGCGTTGACGGTGAACGTCCACGTCAAGGACGGCAAATTCCTCGATGGCGAGTGGACCCTCTTTCCCGCCGGGCGAGGCGACATCGATCTCGCCGGCATCCTCAAGACGCTGGGCAAGGCGGGCTATGAAGGGCCGGTGCTCAGCGAGTACGAGGGGGAGAGCGATTTCCGCATCAGCACGCTAGAGAGCGTGAGCTATCTGCGCGGCTTGCGCGACGGCCTGGATCGCCTGTAGCCGCTATGGGAGCACGGCCGGGGCGCTCAGGTCTCGGCCGTCTGGTTGCCCGGCTCGCGCTGCATCGCGCGCAGCCAGGCCAGGGCGCCCGGCGTATCCTCCCAGGCCTCACACAGGGCTTCGGCGACGGCCGCCGCCTCTTCTTTGCTGCCGATCCCGACGACTTCGGGCACCTCGGCGGGCAGCTCCTCTATCGCGAGCAAAAAGTCGGGCACGTGCCGATTGCTCTCCAGCGCCTGGCGCAGAGCGTTCCGGGCGCGCTCTGGCCCGCGTGTACGATAAAGAAACAGCGCGCGCGCATAGGTCCAAGGCGCCGTCGCGTCCCAGGCAAAACGATCGAGAAGGTGCTGAAGCGCTTCGTCGTCGCCCATGGCGAACAGGCATAGCGAATACCAATAGCGCACACCCTGGTCGTCATTGGGGTTCAGGTGCAGCAGCTCCTCAAAGTGACGCGACGCCTCCGCGTAGCGCCCCTGCCCGCATAGACAATCGGCCAGGCTGAGTTTGGCGCGCATGTAGGGGCGGGTCTCATCCACCTGCCAGAAGCGGCCGCGATAGCGCACAAAGGCATCCAGCCCCAAAACCCGTTCGCCGGCCTCTACCCCTTGCCGATAATAGTGGCATGCCTGATCGATGTCCTCGGTGGTATCGCCCAGCAACGTATACGCATCGGCGCAATCGCGACAGATCTCGATGGCCGCCCGCGCCAGGGCGTGGCGTTGTTGGCTCGTCGCCCCCCACGCCTGGTAGATCAACTCCTGAGCCTGCTCTAGATCGTCGCTCCCCGCTCGCGGATCGAGTTCGGCAGGAGCGCCCTGGCCATTGAGCTGTGCCAGAAACTCGCGCGACTCGCGGCTCCAATGCCAGTCGTGCTCGCGAAGCAGCCGCTCCAGGTTCTCGACGCTGCGGCGGACACGCTCAGGATCGTGTCGGCGCCGCCGCCGCGCCGAGCCGGCGACCTCATACCATCCGTTCTCATCCATCTTGCTTCCCCCCCAGAGATATCTTTTTCACGGTGCATGGCAAGGCTAATAGCCCAGGCCATACACCTCCCCCTCGACAAACTCGAACCGCACGCGCAGACATTCGTGGCGATGGGCGTCGGTCGCCTGATCGCGCCAGCGCAGCAAGTGATCGACGCGGTCGCCCTGAAGCGGCTCGCTGTCATCGAGGTGATGCCCCGGCAGTTTGCGCCCAAAGGCGTCGCACAACTCGGCGCGCAGCCAGCCGCGCACCTCGGCATCGAGGGTGATCTGCGGCGCCTGCAGGATAAAGGGCTCGGTCATGAACCCGCCGCGAGTCCGGCCCGCGGCCAGGCCCACCAGGCGGTTGTGGCTCACCAGCGCGCCCATGGGCCGGCTCAGGCCACGGTTGCGGTTGTGGGCATCGGGCGTCGCCGAATAGAGGATCAGCCAGTCGCCGCCGTGGTCGAGCCAGACGTTGGGCG